>NZ_VCBQ01000152.1:0-8566 GCF_006386455.1 Paracoccus sp. FO-3
CAGCCGGCGCAGCCGGTCGATCACCGCCGGCTTGATGTAGTCGCCGCCCTGTGCCACCAGCCGCAGCGAGGTCAGCCCGTCATCCGGCGCGCAGGCCAGCAGCATCTCGACGATGGCGGGGACCGAGCACCAGACGGTCACGCCGTGGTCGCGCACCAGACGGTTCCAGGCAAGGGCGTCCTTTTCCTCGGCCGGCGCGGGCATGACCAGCCGCGCGCCGGCGGCCAGGGTGCCGAACAGGTCGAAGACCGACATGTCGTGATGCAGCGGCGTGACCGAGATCACCGCGTCCTCGGCCCCGATCCCCCAGGCATCCAGCGTATGGCCGATGACATTCGCGGTGGCGCGGTTGTTCAGCACCACGCATTTCGGCCGCCCGGTGGTGCCCGAGGTGTAAAGGTAATAGGCCGCCGCCTCGGAGCGGGACAGCGCGGCCAGCCCCTGCGGGATCGGGGCCGGGTCATGCGCTTCGAGGGTGCGGGGCGAGGCCAGCGGCCAGCCGGGCAGGTCGGTCCCGGCCACGACCAGCCGCGGCGCGGAATTGCGCAGCAGGTAGTCGCGCCGCTCGGGCGGCGCGGCGGCGTCGATGGGCACCCAGACCAGCCCCGAGAAGGCGCAGGCCAGCGTCAGCACCAGATGCTCGGGTCCGCGCGGCAGGCAGATCGCGACCACGTCGCCCGGCGCGAGCCCGCGCGCGGCCAGCCCGGCCATCACGCGCCGCACCCGCAGGCCAAGCGCGCCGTAGCTGGTGCGGCGGGTGTCGCAGATCAGGGCCGTGCGGTCGGGATCGCCGCCGAACAGCTGCGCGGCGATGCGCTCCAGATGGCCGGGGCCGGCATGTTCCGCCCCGGCGGGGGCCGCGGGTAGCGGCGGCAGGAAATCGGCGCCGGCCAGGGTCAGCTCGTCCCGTCCGGCCAGGGCGGCAAAGGCGCGGGCGGCGGCGTCCAGCAACGCGCCGACGACCGCAGGCTCCAGCGCCTGCTCGACGTGATCGGCTTGCAGCAGCAGCGCGCCGTCCGCATCCAGCGACAGCCGCAGGTCCAGCGCGACCTGCGGGGTCTGCACCAGCCCGTCCACCAGCCGCAGCCCGGCATCGGCGGGCACCCGGTCCCAGCCCATGCCGTTGGTCAGCACCACCGGCAGCGCGATCCGACCGCCGTTCTGCGCCAGCAGCAGCCGGCTGAGGCCGACCCCCGACAGACCGGGATGCGCCATGCCCTCCAGCAGGTCCTCCTGCAGCCGGCGGGCATGGTCCAGGAAGCCGCCCCGGTCGGCGCGATAGTCGACGGCGATGAAGGACGAGCGGTTGGCCAGCGCCCCGCCCGGCGGCGGCGCCACCGGCACCGCGACGCAGGGTGCAAGGTCCGGGGTCCAGCGCGCCAGCACCTCCAGCACCACGGCCATGGCGATGCTGTTGCGGGTCAGCTTCTGCGCCGCGGCCAGCCGGGCCAGGCGAGCCAGCTGCTCGCGCGGGATCCGGCGGCTGTCGCGGCGCCAGCGCGGGCGGTCGATGCCCTCCGGCGGTTGCCGCCAGGGCAGGCGCGGCGGCCCCTCGACCCCGGCCAGGCGCGCGCGCCACCAGTCGGCATCGGCGGCGCGGTCGGATTGTTCGGGCGGCGGCTCGGGCAGGGCGGAGGCCGGCGGCAACCCGGGCGCCATCAGTTCGGCGATCACCTGCGCGATCCCGGCGCCGTCCAGCGCCAGGGCGTCCATCTTGACCAGCAAAGCCTGTTCCCAGGGCCGGGGCAATTGCACCAGCACCAGCCGCCACAGCAACCCGTCCAGCGGCAGCGGTGCGCGGGCGAATTCGTCCTGCAGGGCAGAGAGCTGCGCCTCGGCCTCATCGACGGCCAGTCCCGAAAGGTCGATCCGTTCCAGCGGCGGCTCGGCTTCGTCCAGCACGCGCAGCGCGGAATGCTCCGGGTCGAGCCGGCAGCGCAGCGCCTCGTGCCGCTCGATCAGCGCCTTGGCCCGAAGCGCCGGGGCTTCGGCATCCAGCGGGCCGCGATAGCAGCGATATTCCTGCATGGCGGTGCGGCCCAGCGGCAGCTCGGCCTCGCGGCCCAGCAGATAGGCCTTTTGCAGCTCGCCCAGCCGCCGCATCCGCATCGGTGCCGGCAGCCAGTCCGACAGCGGCGCCGCCGCCAGATCGGGCGCATCGGCCAGCCGGCACAGCGCCGCGTGGCAGGCATCGAAAGCGGTGCGGACCCAGTCGCCGGGCAGCGCGTCAAGCCGCAGGTCCCAGTTCAGCAGCACGCCCTCGGCCAGCGATGCGACCTGCACGTCCAGCGCAACCTGCGGCGCCTGCGAGACGCTCCAGACCAGTCGCCCGAACAGCCGGCCGACGCGAGGGCTCAGTAGTTGGCGCTGCGCCCCGTCCAGGTCGAGCCCGCTGGTAAAGACCACCGGCGCGGATTCCATGTCCTGGCCGCCGCGTGACATCTCGCGCAGCACGGCGACGCCGGGGCAGGCCTGATGCGACAGCGCCTCGGCGATCTCGCGCCCTGCCTCGCGCGCCAGTCCGGCCAGCGTGGCCTCGGGCCCGACCCGCAGGCCGAGTGGCAGGATATTGGTGAAATCCCCGACCAGCCGCGAGGCGCCGCGCATCACCGGGGCGCGGAAGAAGCCCGGCAGCGTCAGGCGAAAGGCCCGGTCGCCCGTCGCCCGCGCCAGCACGGCGGCAAAGACCGCCAGGTAAAGCGCGGTCTGCGTGACCCGCAATTCACGCGCAAGCCCCCGCAGCGCCGCGGCCTGCGCCGGCGGCAGCAGGGCCGAGATCCGGGTGCTTTCCGGCGCGGCCGCCCCGTCGCGCAGCGGCAGCGAGGGCGCCGGCGGCATGTCGCGCAGCCGCGCCCGCCACCAGTCCCGATCCGCCGCCTCGGCCGCCGGGTCGGGGGGCAGCCGGCCCAGATAGTCGAAATAGCAGCCTTCGGGTTCCTCGACCGCAGCGATCCCGGCCGGGTCTTCGTAAAGCCGGGCCAGGTCGTCCATGATCAGCCCGAAGCAGGAGGGATCGGCCGCGATCATGTCCAGGTCGACATGCAGCCGCTGCTCGTCGCCCGGCAGCAGGCTGAGCAGGAATTCCGCCGCCTCGCCCGAGGCGATGTCCAGCCGCTGATGCGTCATCCGCCGCCGCGTCGCGGCCAGCCGTGCCTGCGCCTGATCCGGCGCCAGCGCCCGCAGATCCTCGACCCGCAGGGCGTGGCGGTCGTCCAGCGGCTGGATCACCTGCTGGCCTGCGGCCGTGACCCGCAGCCGCAGCATGGGGTGCCGGCGGAACAGCCCGCGCACCGCGCGGTCCAGCCGCTGCGGCTCCAGCCCTTGCGGCTGGAATTCGGTATGCAGATGCGCGGATACGCCGCCGCCCGGCCCCTTCCAATCGCGCCCGGTCCAATAGGCTGCCTGCATGGCGGTCAGGTCCATGTTCATCCCCTTGCGTCTGGCGATAGTGGTTGATAAAAATACTCAACTAATGGCGGTGTCAAGGAAAGGCTTGGCCGCGCAGCACAGGACGGGATCGAAATGAACGACATCGGATCTATCGAAACGCTCGGCCGGGCATGGCTGGAAACGCGTGTGCAGGCGCTTGTCCCCGACGAGGCGGAGATTGGTTCCGATGAAAACCTGCTGTTCCTCGGGCTGGATTCGCTGTCGGTGCTGAAGCTGGTCGCCGAACTGAAGCAGGCGGGCATCACGGTCAGCGCGCGGGAACTGCTTCAGGAGCCCAGCATCGAGGGCTGGTGGCGCCTGATCCAGGCGCGGCGGCCCTAGATCATGACCTGCGATCTGGTTGACGGGTTTGCTCGGGCAGGCGGTCCGCAACGCCCGCGTGACCTGCATGGTATCGAACCGGATGGTGTCCATGGCTGTGTCCACGACTTTTTCGACGAACGCATATCGATGTAGCAAGATGGTCAACCACCGGGTCGATGGAACCAATCTGCCGACGGGTTCTGACCTGCCCGGCCCAAGAGCCCGGATATCCCCTATCCGGCCCCAATGCAGTTCAAGGGAGCATGACGCATGAGAGCTGCCAGCCATGCCGCAAGGCCAGAGCGCGGGGATGACGACGACCGGGCCTGGGCCATCATGGAACCCGTACGTCGCCAGATCCGCCTTGCCATGGGGTTGGGCGCGGTCTCCGGGCTGGCGGTCCTCGCCACGATGATCTGCCTGGCGATGACGGTGCTGGCGCTGCGCAATCATCCGGGCCAGGTGCCGTGGGTCTGGATGCTGGGTGCTTTGGTGGGGACGGTCGCCAGCTATCTGACCCGGCTGGGTGCGTTCAATCAATCCCACTATGCCGCCTTCCGGCTGGAGCGTATCCTGCGAAGCCGTCTGGCCGAGCGGATGGCGGAGGTTCCCCTGGGCTATATCCAGGCCCAGGGTGCCGGCGGGCTGACCAAGGTAATCCATGACGACGTCAAGGCCTTGCACGTCTTCGTCGCTGACAGCACGCCGCTTTATGCCCGCGCCTATGTCACGCCGCTGGCCACGGCGGCGATCCTGCTCTGGCTCGACTGGCGGATGGCGCTCGCGGTGCTGGCGGTTCTGGGCCTGGGCATCCTGTCGATGCGTGGCGCGCAGAAGCGCCGACGCAACATGGCGCGGCTTTACAACGAAGCGCGCGAGAAGGTCAGCGCGGCGGTGGTCGAGTTCGTCCAGGCGATGCCGGTGGTCCGCAATTTCGACACCGGCCACTCCAGCTTTGGCCGGTATCAGCAGGCGCTTGACGCCTATCTGGCGGTGCTGGCGCGGTGGTATCGCGATTCCGGCCGTTCGGTCCGCATGACCTGGGCAATCCTCAGCCCGCTTCCGACGCTGGCCGTCGTGCTGTGGCTGGGGCTCTGGCGGGTCCGGGAGGGCGACCTCGACGCGGTGCGGTGGCTGGCAATTCTTCTGCTATGCACCGGGATGGCCGAGTCGGTCATGCCGATGATGATGCTGCGCCACATGATCGACAAGGTGCGGCTGTCGATCGCGCGCATCCATGACGTGCTGGCCGCGCCGCTGCTGCCGGTCCCGGCGCAGGGCCACTTGCGCCGGCCGGCGGATTCCAGCGTGGTCTTCGACGATGTGAGCTTTCGCTATGGCCCTGACGAGACCGAGGTGCTGCGCCATGTCAGTTTCGTTGCCGCACCCGGCAGCGTGACGGCGCTGGTCGGACCGTCCGGCGCGGGCAAAAGCACCGTTGCGCGGCTGATCCCGCGGTTCTGGGACGTGACCGGCGGCCGCATCCTGATCGGCGGGGTCGATATTCGCGACATGGGCGCCGACGACCTCATGCGGCAGGTGGCCTTCGTCTTTCAGGATACCTTCCTGTTTTCCGACAGCATCGCCGAGAATATCAGGCTCGGTCGTCCCGATGCGACCGATGAAGAGGTGATCGCCGCGGCCCGCGCCGCGCAGGCGCATGATTTCATCGCGGCACTGCCCCAAGGTTACGACACGCCGGCCGGCGAGCGGGGCGGGCTGCTGTCGGGCGGCCAGCGACAGCGCATCACCATCGCACGTGCGATTCTGCAGAACCGGCCCGTCCTCGTCCTGGACGAAGCGACGGCCTTTGCAGATTCGGAAAACGAGGCCGCGCTGATCCGTGCGCTTGGCGAACTCACCCGTGGCAAGACGGTGATCACGGTCACCCACCGCCTGCAAAGCATCGTCCATGCCGACCAGATCCTGGTCTTCGATGCGGGCCGGCTTGTCCAGACGGGTCGCCACCACGACCTGCTGGCGCAGCCGGGGCGCTATGCACGGCTTTGGGCCAGCCATGCCGAGGCGCAGGCATGGACCCTGGGACACATGAGGAAGGGAGCCGCCGAATGACCGGGCGCACCATCCCGGCCGGCCGCCCCGGCCCAACCGCGATCCGCGAGACCTGGCGCCAACTGCAGTACAGCGTGGGCGAGGACGCCCCGCGCTTGCGGGCGGTCATTCTCGGCCTCTTGCTTGCCGCAGCGTTGCAGGGACTGGCGCTGGCGGCCATCGCGCCGCTCCTTGTCGCCGCCTTCGACGGCAGGGACTGGCTGGGTGCACTGCGCTGGCTGGGGATCTGCACGATCCTCATGATCGCGGCGACGGCAACAAGATGGTGGGCGCAGGGCTTCGACTTCAACGGCCGCATGGCCGCGGCCACGCATCGTGTCCGGCTGCGGTTGGGCGAGCAGATGCGGCGCATGCCGCTGGAGACGCTGCACGGCCACCGCACCGGCGAGCTGAACTCGATGGTCATCAACAACGTCGATGAAAACCTTCTGACCACGCTGACCATTCTCAACCTGATCTTCATCTCGGTCGTCACGCCGCTGGTGACGGGGCTGGCGCTATTGGCGTTGGACTGGCGGGCGGGGCTGCTGATCCTGGTCGTGTTTCCCGCCATCCTGCCTTTGTATCGCTGGCGCCGGCCCGCGATCGGACGCGGCAAGCGCATTCTGGGCGCCGCCCACCAGCAGGCGAATGCGGATGTGCTGGAATACACGCAGGGCTTGCCCGTGTTGCGCGCCGCGTTGCAGGCCGGAGCGCGCGCCGGCAGGCTTGAACGGACATTCCGCAAGCTCGAGGAGATCCAGATCTACGGGCATCGCAAGGGAGAAAAGCCGAATCTCATCGTCTCGACCGTCGTCGAGGTCGGGCTGGTCCTGATGCTTGGGCTCGGCGTGGCCTACGTGGTCGCGGGGACGATGGATCTCGCGCTTTTCGCCGCGCTTCTGGTGATCGTGGTGCGGCTGTCCGAGCCGCTGGCGACCTTCATCCTCTATACCGCGATCCTGGAACTGGTCGAGGCAGCCCTGGACCGGATCAAGGCGCTGCTTGCCATTGCCCCCCTGGATCAGGCATTGCCCGCGCGAACGCCGGCACACTGCGGCATCAGATTCGAAGCTGCCAGCTTTGCCTATGCAGGGGCCGATGCCCCGGCCCTGCGCGATGTCGATCTGACGATCCCCGAGGGCAGCCTGACCGCACTGGTCGGTCCCTCGGGATCGGGCAAGACCACGCTGGCGCGACTGATCCTGCGCCACGCGGATCCCCAGAAGGGCCGCATCCTGATCGGCGGGGCGGATCTGCGCCAGATCCCCGAGAGCGCCCTGCGCGGGATGCTGTCCGTGGTGTTCCAGGACGTGCATCTGTTCAACGACACCGTCATGGCCAATATCCGCATGGCCCGCCCAGACGCGACCGAGGCCGAGGTCCGCGAGGCAGCCCGTGCCGCGCAATGCCTCGATTTCATCGAGCGGCTTCCGCTTGGCTGGAATACGCCCCTGGGCGAGATCGGCAGCCGCCTGTCAGGCGGGGAGCGTCAGCGCATCTCGATCGCGCGCGCGCTTTTGAAGGACGCGCCGATCCTGATCCTGGACGAGCCTACCGCGGCGCTGGATACCGAAAGCGAACGCGCCGTTCAGCGCGCCATTGATGCCGTCGTGCGCGACCGCACGGTCATCGTGATCGCCCATCGGCTGTCGACCATCGCCGGCGCGGATCAGATCGCTGTCGTGGATGACGGGCGCGTCGTCCAACTCGGCACGCATTCCGAGCTGCTGGCGCGGCCGGGCCGCTACCGCGCGATGTGGGAGGCGCAGCAGGCGGCGAAGATCTGGTCGGGTCGGGCGTGATTCCAACACCCCCCCGATCATGCAATGATGCGTCGTCAGGAGCCGGAGGTCGCCGCGTCAGGGCGCTGGGGAAGACTCGATCATGCCGGTGCTGCAGCCCCTGCCTGCGCTGATTACTGCTCCGGTGCCGGTTTGCGGGCGATCATCGCCGGCGGCTAATGCAAGGGAACAGGCTGGCCTAAGGCAAGGGGACAGCGGTTGTCGGTGCCTCCAGGCGATGTCCTGTCGGCCGCGTTATTTGCGGGCATTGCCTGCAGAAGGATCATCGCCTGGCCACATCCCAGGCAGGGGTGCATTGCGCCATTGCCGGCGAAGGGCCCATGCCGATGCAAGAGACATGGGTGTTCCCTTGCGCCTGCTCAGCGGTAGCCGATATTCATGACATAATCATGCAGCAGGTTTTCCTCCTCCCGGAGGCTCTGTTGCACAAATCCTGTGAGGGATTCATCTTGTGAATCCAGTATGGTAGCTGGAGGGCATGAGCAGACCCACACCCCCCGCATACAAGACCAGGAACTGGCCCACATATAACGAAGCGCTCAAGCGCCGCGGCTCGCTGACGATCTGGTTTGATCCCTCCATGATCTGGGAGGCTGCGCCGACCGGCAAACGGGGGCGACAGCCCGACTACAGTGACGCAGCCATCCAAACCTGCCTGACGATGAAGGTGTTGTTCGGGATGGCGCTGCGGCAGACGACTGGGTTCGTCGAGAGCTTGCTTCGACTGATCGACCTGAACTGGGCTGTGCCGAACTTCAGCACCATCAGCCGCCGCCAGAAGACCCTGAAGGTCAACATCCCGTTTCGCGGATCACAAGGGCCGCTGCACCTCTTGATCGACAGCACCGGGATCAAGGTCGAGGGCGAAGGGGAGTGGAACGCGCGCAAGCACGGCGGCACCAAACGCCGCGTCTGGCGCAAGATCCACATCGGTGTCAACGGCGGAGTAAAACCCG
>NZ_VCBQ01000153.1:0-8328 GCF_006386455.1 Paracoccus sp. FO-3
CGGCAGGCCACTTGGGGAATGTCGGCTGGAGGAGGACCAGAGGATGAGCGCCGAGACTTCGAATCGGACCGCTGGCGGGTTGTCGCGACGCGGCTTCATGCAGGTGGCGGGCATCGCCGGGGCGGTGGCGGGCCTGTCCGCCTCGGTCGCGCGGGCCGAGGGTCAGATCGGATATTTCGCGATGGATCTGCCCGACGACAAGCTGAAGGCGATGCTGAAGACGATCCTTCGGATCCGCTGGCACGAGCGGACGATGGCCGACAAGATGCTGACCGACCCGGCCTACCGGGCCTACAACCACTTCTACGCGGGGCAGGAGGCGGTGGCGACCGGCGTCTGCGCGGCCTTGCGCAACGAAGGGCCGTTCGACCAGCTGGACCTGATCTATTCGACGCACCGCCCGTCGGGCCATGCCCTGGCCAAGGGGGTGGACATGAAGCTCATGCAGGCCGAGATGGATTTCCGCTCGACCGGCCTGAACGGCGGCCATGCGGCCGAGATGCATATCGCCGACCCCTCGGTCGGGTTCATGGGCGCGGACGGGATGATCGGGCCGGGCCATGTTATCGCCACGGGGTCGGCCTTCGCCTTCCGGGCACGCGGCTCGGACCAGGTGGCCGTGGTCTTCGGCGGCGACGGCACCTATGCGACGCCGCATTTCCACTCGGCCCTGAACAACGCCCGCCTGCTGGAGCTGCCGTTCATCTACGTTCTGGAGAACAACCTGTACCACCAGTACGCCCACTACTCTTACTCCAGCCCCCACACCGACATTGCCGACGCTGCGCGGGCCTACGGCATTCCGGCGCGGGTGGTGGACGGGCAGGACGTGTTCCAGGTCTACAACGCCGCGAAGGAGGCGGTGGACCGCGCCCGGTCGGGTGGCGGGCCCAGCTTCATCGAGGCCAAGACCTACCGCTACTACAACCACTGGGGCGCCCCGGGGGCCGAGGTCGGCAAGCTCGGCGCCTTCGGCTATGACCCGCTGGCCATCACGTCCTTCCGCCCCGAACGCGAGGTCCGCGCCTGGATGCAGCGCGATCCCGTCGACATCGCCCGCAAGACGCTGATCGACTGGGGTGTCCTGACCGCCGAGGCCGCGGATGCGATCGAGGCAGAGGCAAAGGCCGAGGTCGAGGAGGCCTTCAAATGGGCCGCCGAACAGCCGCTCTGCACGCCCGAGGACGGGCTGAAACATGTCTTCGCGGAAGGCGAGGTCCTTCCTCGCCAGATCGCCTGAGGAGGATCAGCCATGACCGTCAAGACCTGGATGTATGCCGTGCTCGAGGCCGTCGCGGCCGAGATGCGCGCCGATCCCGCGATGATCTGGATCTTCGAGCTGACCCCGCCGGTCGCTTCGAACGCCGGGATGCCGGTGATCAACCTGGAAACCGAATTCGGGCGCAAGCGGGTGGTGAATACCGGGATCGATGAAAACTGGATGGCCTCGGCCGTGCTGGGCGCGGGCCTCGCGGGGTCGCGGGCGGCGACCTACATCCCCTATCAGGGCGCCGGGATGCCGTTCCAGGTGATCCAGAACCACGCCGGCAAGCTGCGCCACATGACCGGCGGCAAGGCCTCGATGCCCGTGGTCTTCGTGATGGAGATGACCGGCCAGACGCCGGGATTTGCCGGGCAACATTCCGACTATGAGATCGACAGCACCTACATGCACATCCCCGGCGTCCGCACGGTGGTGCCGTCCACCCCCTATGACGCCAAGGGGATGATGCATGCGGCGCTGCGCAGTCCCGACCCGGTGGTCTACCTTTACCCCGCGGGTCTGCGGATGCTGTCCGAAGAGGTGCCGGACGAGCCCTACGAGGTGCCGCTGGACAAGGCGGCGGTGCGGCAGGAGGGGACGGACCTGACCATCGTCGGATCGGGCGCGGGGATGCCCGATGTGCTGGAAGCCGCGAAACGGCTGGGCGAAGCGGGGATGTCGGTCGAGGTCATCGACCTGCGCGTGTTGAAGCAGATGGACACCGAGACGCTGGTGACCTCGGTCGCCAAGACGAAGCGCCTGCTGGCGGTGGACCAGACCTACTACACGCTTGGCCCCGCGGCCGAGGTGGTGGCCCGCTGCGCCGAGAACGTCGAGGGCGCCCGCTTCCGCCGCATCGCCTTCCCCGACGCGCCGCCCCCGGCCTCGCCCGAGATGTTCGGCTGGATGCGGCCCGATGCCTCGCGGATCGTCGATGCCGCGAAGAAGATGGTGTGATGCGATGAAGGCCGCCAACATGATCGACCCCGGCACAATCGACGCCGCCCCGGCCGAACGCCTTGCCGCGGATTTCCAGGTGGTCTGCGACCACTGTTCGAGCGGGATCCTGCGGCCCACGCGCATCCGCACCGCCTTCTGGCAGGGCGACAGCCTGGTCGTGGTGCGGAACATCCCGGCGATGGTCTGCCCGGAATGCGGCGAGGAATTCGTGGCCGACCCCACGGTCGTGCAGCTGGACCGGCTGCGGGGCAGGGGGTTCGCCAGCGCCGAGCCGGTCGGGCAGATGGTCGTCCCGGTCATCGACTTCGGGGACCCGGGATGAGACGGGTGCTGGTGCTTGCGGCCTTTGCGCTGCTGGCGGGCGTCGGGACGGCGCAGGTCGATCCCTTTGCCTTCATGCCCGACGGCGGGCGCGGTCTCATGGCCCGCGCCTTCCCGACCCCCGAGGCGCAGGCCGAGGCGCTGGCCGCCACCCGCAGCGCCGAGGAATGGCTGGGTGCGCTGACCGCTTCGGACCTGTCCGAGCGCGAGCGGGCCACCCTGGCCGCCTACCTGTCGCGCGTGGCCCCTTCGGACTACGTGCAGTCCCTGCCGCCCGATGGCCGCGACCTGGCGCTGGTGCAGTGCCAGTCCTGCCATTCGTTGTTTTCCGGCTACCTGATGCAGCGGCGCGACCGGAACGGCTGGCTGGTGATCTTCGCCTCGCCCTTCCACAAGGACATCCCGATGTCCCAGACCGAACGCGAGATCTTCGCCGACTATTCGGCGATCAACATGCCGATGCGGGTGGAGGACGTGCCGCCCGAATTGCGCTTCTGAAAGGGGGAGCCGATGAAAATCCGGTGGCTTCTGGTCCTTGCCCTTGGCGCGGCCGGGATGGCCCTGGCGCAGGTGGACACCTTCGCCTTCATGCCCGAAGGCGGGCGGACGATCCTGGAGCCTCTGCTTACGGCCGACCCGGCGCTGGCGGGCAAGCTGACCGAAAAGCGCCCGGCGGCCGACTGGCTGGCGGCGATCACCGCGGGCGACCTGCCGGGGGTGACGGGGCTGGACGAATGGCAGGCGCAGACGCTGGCCGACTACCTGGCCTATGCGGCACCGATCGACCCCGCCGCCCTGCCGCTTGACGGGCGCGACATGACGCTGGCGCGCTGCCAGTCCTGCCATATCGTCACCGTGGTGGTGACCCAGGCCCGCGCGCGCGAGGCCTGGCTTGGCACGATGGGCAAGCCAAGCCACGTCGGCGTCCCCCTCACGCCCGAAGAGCGCGGGCAGCTTGCCGATTACCTGACCGTCAACGCCGGCATCCCCATCGATGCGATTCCGCCCGAGCTGCGCGCCGGGGGTGCGTCCTATTAGGCCATGTCCTACGCGGACCTCAGCTTCTGGCTTTTCCTCGCGCTGGTCCTTCTCGGGATCGCTGCTCTTCCCCTGCGGCTGCGGCCTGCCTGGCTGATCGCGGCAAGCCTGGGGTTCTATGCCGCGCCCGACGCGATGCGGCTGATCTGGCTGGGCGGCGTGGCCGGGGCCGCGTTGGTCGCGCTGTCCCTGCCCGCGGCCCGCAAGGCCGTCCTCGCGGCGCTGGTGGCGCTGCTGGTCTGGGCCAAGTTCGCCGACGCCCTTGGCCTGCCGGACCCCGGGGCGCCTCCGGGCCTGTCCTTCTACTGCTTCACCGCCATCGCGCTGCTGGCCGAATTCCTGCGGCGGGGCGAAAGCTGGGGCGCGGCCGATGCCACCTTGCACCTGGTCTGGTTTCCGAAGCTGCTCGCCGGCCCGATCGAGCGGCCGCAGAGCCTGATCCCGCAGCTCTCGGCCCTGTCGCTGCGGCCCGGCTTGGCCACGCTGGGCTTTGCCTTCCTTTTGTCTGGCCTGGTGAAGAAACTGGTGATCGCCGACAGCCTGGCCCCCACGGTCGACGCGGCCTTCGCCATCCCGGCCCATGCCGCGCCGGTGGACCTGCTGCTCGCCTGCTACTTCTTCGCCTTCCAGATCTACTGCGATTTCTCGGGCTATGCTGACATCGCCATAGGCCTGTCCGCCCTGGTCGGCCTGCGCCTGTCGCGCAACTTCGACCGGCCCTACCTGTCACCCACCGTCACCGAGTTCTGGTCCTCGCGCTGGCACATCACGCTGGGCCAGTGGTTCCGCGATTTCGTCTACATCCCGCTTGGCGGCAGCCGCAGGGGGCGGGCGCGGCAGGGGGTGAACCTGATGGTGGTGTTCCTGCTTTCGGGCCTCTGGCACGCGGGGCTTGGCTATGGCCTGGGCTGGGGCTTCGTGATCTGGGGGCTGCTGAACGGGGCGCTGGTGGTGGGGGAGAGTTTTCTGCCCAGCCCGCAGGGCAAGCTGGCCCGGGCGCTGTGGGCCCTGCTGACCTTCCACCTGATCCTGGTGACCTGGGTCTTCTTCCGCGCCGCCACTCCGGCGGATGCGCTGATGATCTTGGCGCGGATCGGGGAGAGCCTGGGCCAGTTGCCCGGACTGATCGCGGCCTTCCCCTACACCGCCGACCACAAGCTGGGCATTGCCCTTATCCTCGCGCTGCTGGCTGTCGAGATCGCCACCCCCCGCCCCCTGGCCGAGCGTGTGACCGCCGCCCCGCTGGCGCTGCGCTGGACGGGGTTCTATGCGGGGATGGCGCTTCTGCTGCTGATGGGGCGTTGGGAGGATACGGGGTTCATCTATGCCGGGTTCTGACGACACCTGGCGCCCGCGCCGTATCCTGGCCTTCCTGGCTTTCGGAGCGATCATCTACTCGGCACTGTTCCTGTGGTCCGACGCCACCTTGCGCCAGCACGGGCGGCAGAACCCTTTCCTGCGCATCGCCACCGCGCCCGAGCGGGTGGACTGGATCATCCTCGGCGCCTCGCACGCGCTGCCCTTGGGCTTTGCCGACATGCCCGAGGTGCTGCGCGACCGGACGGGGCAGGGGACGCTGACGCTGGCGGTCACCGGGGGCGGGCCGTTCCTGATGCGGGTGATCGCCGAGCGCTGGTTCGCGGACCACCAGACGCGCGGGGTGCTGATCGTGCTGGACAGCTTCGCCTTCGCCGACCGCCGCTGGAACGAGGACCGGCTGGCCGACAGCGACGTCCTGCCGAAGATCCCAGCCGACCGGGTGACCGTGGCGACGCTTTGGGCCGCGGTGCCGCGTGGCCTGGCCTGGCAGACCTGGGTCGCCTATGTCTCGGGCTTCGCGCGGATCAACGACCGGACCCGGTTCGCCCCCGACAGCTGGGAGGCCGAGGCGAAGTTCGACACCGCCCCCCGCCCCAACGCTGCTGCGACCAAGGCGCGGATCGCCTTCCTGTATCCCGGCCCGCCCGACCCCGCCGCGATGGGCCGCGGGCTTCAGGACCTTCAGGCACTGATCCAGCTGGCGCAGGCGCGCGGCGCGCGGGTGGTGATCGTCCGCCCGCCCTTGCCCGAGCCCTTCCGCCAGGCCCTTCCCGCCCTGCCGGAGTTCGAGGCCCGGTTCGCCGCGCTTGCCGCCGACCATGCTGTCCCGGTCCACGACTTCTCGACCGCGCTGCCCGAGACACGCAATTTCTTCGACGCCGACCACCTGAACCGGACGGGCGTCCTGCGCTGGCTGGAGGCGGGGCTGGCCGATCTGCTGCGAGCCGATGACAGCGGTCAATGACGCAGCCCCCGCCGCGCCGCAGCCTGTTCCCAGGCCAGACCGGAGGAACGCCATGCCCGCCTTCGACCCCCACCCCCCGCTGTCGCGCCGCAGCCTTCTGGTCACCGCGGGCCTTGCCCCGGCGCTTCTGGGAGCGCCCCTGCCGCTGCGGGCAGAGACCCCGGCCGAGCTCTCGGTGACCGAGGCGCTGCGTAACCGGCGGTCCACCCGCGCCTTCGCCGACCGGCCCATCGACCCCGGCCTGCTGGCCGAGCTGCTCTGGGCCGCCTTCGGGGTCAACCGGCCGGAAACGGGCCTTCACACCGCGCCGACCTGGCATGGCGTGGCGGACGTCAGGGTGCATGTCGCGACGGCCGAGGGGGTGCTGGCCTATGATCCGGCCACCGACGCCACCACGCAGGTGACGCCCGAGGACATCCGCCCGGCCCTGTCGCCGCAGCCCTTCGTCGCCACCGCCCCGGCCTGCCTGATCTTCGTCTCGGAGCTTGCGAAGCTGCAGGCCGCGCCGACCGAGGACGAGCGGCGCTTCTGGGCCACGGTCAACGCCGCCATCGCGGCCGAGAACGTCTATCTCTTCGCCGCGGCCCGTGGGCTTGGCACCTGCCTGGTCGGCGGCCTGGACCGTGCGGCGGTCAGCGCCAGGCTTGCCCTGCCACCAGAGCTTTACCCGACCTTCGTGCAGCCGGTGGGCTGGCCCGCCTAAACGCCGCCGGGCAACTGGCGCAGGGTCTCGACCAGCTCGTGCGACGACTGCCGCACCAGGTTCTTCGCCACCTCGGCCCGGATCGCCAGCGCAAGCGGCTCGCTCAGCCCCTCGCGCCAGAGGCCCAGCGTCTCGGGCGGGGCGACCACGACTAGTCCGTCGAAGGCCTGTGCCCGCTGTTCGGCGCTGAGGAAGTCCTGCACTTCATGCAGGAAGCGCAGCGAATCCTCGCGCACCGGGTCCGAGGCGGGCTCGACCCCCGAGCGACGCTCGGGCGAGCTGATGGCATAGGTCCGGGTCGGGCGGTCCTGCAGGTGATCGCGCAGGTGGCGGTGGCGCGATTGCAGCGAAAGTTCCGCCCCGGCCGGTTCGTGCGGCGCGGGAAGCCCGCGCAGGATGCGGGCCCGGTTCGAGTTCAGCACCAGATACCACACACGCTCGGCACGCATGATCCGATCCTTTCCTCGCCTGCCTCCGTCCTAGCGGTGATGCCCGGCCACCGCGCGCGCCAATTCGCCGGCCAGATGCAGGCCAGTGCCATGCGCCACGTCGCCCAGGCTGAGCATCCCGACCAGGCGCTTGCGGTCGTCCAGCACCGGCAGGCGGCGGATCTGCTTCTGGTCCATCAGGTGGATGGCGTCCTCGACATCCTCTTCGGTGCGGCAATAGACGACGCCGGGGCTCATCACCTCGTCGGCGCGGGTGGTCTTCGCGTCGCGCCCCAGGGCCACGACCCGCAGGGCCAGGTCGCGGTCGGTGATGATCCCGATCAGTCGGTCGTCCTGCCCGACCGGGATCGCCCCGATGTCCGCCCTGGCCATCAGCGCGGCCACGTCCTGCACCGACGTTTCGGCGCCGACCCATTCGGCCGGCGCATGCATGACCTCGTTGACCTTCATGACATCCTCCGTCGCTGAAGCCGGGACCATGATCCCGCACCCGGCCCGTCCCGGCATTGACCGCCGTCATCCGGGCCGAGTGGCGAAGGCCCGGATGGGTCCCGGCCTTCCGGTCCTACTGCTGGATCGACTGAAGGTAGAGCACCAGCTCGGTCACCCTGGCCCGGACCTGACTTTCCGTGCCAAAGATCGAGCCGTGCTCTTCGGCGGCCACGCGGTAGCGGTTGCCGAAGACCGGCATCGGATTGCCGTGGGCGCGGATTTCGGTCCGACCATCGACGACGTGGAAGATGTCGACTTAACCCAACGCGCGACGTCGATTGCTGGGCTCGCTAGGATTACGCTTCTAAGGCCTCTGGGCCTGGATATTGCATATTCGGCTGCAATGGTTCCGCCCCAAGAGCTTCCGAAGACATGGAGTTCTGAGAGGTTCAGATGGCGTCGCAGGCATGAGATCTCGTCCAGAAATCTAGGAAGCCGCCAATTTGCCTCATCGTCGGGCTTGTCGGAGTTTCCACTATCGAGCTGATCATAGAAGATGACCGGCCGGGTGTCGGACAGAGCTGCCAGTGTAAGAAGATAGTGATGCGACAGACCAGGCCCGCCATGGATGCAGAGGAGAGGGACGGCGCCAGAGGCAAATTTCGCCTTTCCATTTAGTCTGTACCAAACCCGGCCGCCTGGTACGGTGCAAAAGCCGACCTCTTCCGGATCCAAAGCGGCACCGTAACGCATAGCCAACATCGTGAGTCCCTTTCATGATGACGGCCCAAGGCTACAAACACCGGCACTTCCAAAATACCTATCAAACGTCATAGTTTTGCCGGCGTTGAAACCCACATTCTCCAAGTAAGTCGCT
>NZ_VCBQ01000154.1:0-8031 GCF_006386455.1 Paracoccus sp. FO-3
GATCCCGAAGCTGAGGCAATGCGCCAGAAGCGCCAGACGGCTGCCGTGGTTGAGGACCGTCAGATAATCCCAGAGCGCGGCATCGTCGCCGAGGGGCAGATCGGCCCCCCAAGCGGCATGACGTTCGTCGACGAGCTTCGCCACGACGCTGTCCTTCAGATTGGGCGCCTGAGCGGACATGTAGACATGGCGCACGGAGGCCTCGAGACAGCTGCCCGAAGCAGAGGAGGTGCGGAAGGTATCCGTCACCAGCTTCAGAAGCAGGAGCGTCAGCGCCACGTCCGGCGACCGCCCGATGGCCTCACGCAGCGCGAGGGTCCGGTGGGCCGTCAGTTCCATGACCAGCCGCTCGGGCAACGGCTTCAGCGCACCGTCATCTTCCTCATCAGACGCATCCGCGCCGATCGGCTGACCACGCGAAGTGATGACGGTGCCCCCGGCGAAGGTCGCCGATGGTTTCCAGTTGGAAAAACCGACATCACCCCCCTGCCCCGTGACGTCCGCGCCATCACCATCCTGGACCGCGGTCTCCTCGCGCGGCTCGTCCTCGGGCCGGACATAGCCACGATAGACCGCGAGGCTGCCATCCCGATCCAGCGTGACGAAGACGCCCGCGCGCCCGATCTCGGCGGGGTCGTAGATCAGAGGCCGTTGCCCGAGCGCTTCCATCGTGATCTCGAGCTGACCAAGGCGCGCATCGACCTCCTCGGGGTATTCGTCCTGACCGGAGTATTCCTCCTCCAGCCCACGATACTCGGCGAGGAGCGCCGCGTGGGCAGCACTTTCCTCGTCAGACATAGGCGCGGGATCACCGGCCAGACGTCGCAGACCGTGACTGTAGCCATAGGGCAGGTCAGTCGCGACTTCGATCCACTTCCAGCCCTCGGAAACCAGCGCTTCGGTCTCAGCTTGAAGCTTCGCGGCCACCAGCTGGTCCAGAAGGGCAGGGTCCTCGAGCCAACCACCATCATCGCCCTGAAACAGATCGCGCAGGACGACGCCACCTGCCGCCTCATAGGCATCGACACCGACGAAGACCGCGCGACGATCCGAGGCCCGGACTGAAGTTTCCGTGAGCATGCGCCGGATGGAATAGGGCTCCTTGTTCCAGGAGTTCTTCACTGCATCCCAGACCTGCACTTGACGCCCGGGGTCGGGGTTCACCGTGAACGCAATCAGCTGTTCGAGCGTCATGCCATCCTCGGCATAGACTTCGAGAAGGGCAGGGGCCACGGAGGCGAGCTTCAGGCGCTGCTTCACGATCTGCGGCGTGACGAAGAAGGCAGCCGCAATCGCTTCCTCGCCCTGACCCTTTTCGCGCAGTGCCTGGAAAGCTCGGAACTGGTCGAGCGGATGCAAGGCCACGCGCTGCATGTTCTCGGCCAGCGAGTCGTCCTCGGCCAGGATCTCCGACGCAGCATCTCGCACGATGCAGGGGATCGGCGCGGTCTTGGCCAACCGCTTCTGCTTCACCAGCAGCGACAGCGCCTGGAAACGACGACCCCCGGCCGGGATCTCGAACGTGCCGGTCTCGACACCATCAGCATCGACCACGGGCCGCACGTTCAGGCTCTGCAGGAGCCCGCGCCGCGCGATGTCCTCGGCCAGTTCCTCGACCGAGACGCCAGCCTTGATGCGCCGCACATTGGACTGGCTCAGGATGAGCTTGTTGAAGGGGATGTCCCGCGATGGGGACAGGACGATGTTCTGGGCCGCTTTTGTCATCAGATCTTCTCCACGACGGGCGCCGGAAGCCACTCTTCCGATCTCACTTCCCGTCACCCATCAAACCCCCAACCTTTCCCTCTCTTCGGCGTTCTTGACCGCGGTCAAGAAGTCCAAGCTGCTTGTTCTATGCGCCCAGGATCGTTTCAAAGTATGCCTCGGGCTGCCTGATCGTTTCTCCTTTTCCCAACAGGTAATCTAAGATCACTAGAAGCCGTCCAGCGCCGGTTTTCTGGAGGCCACGCATCAGCTTTTCCTGGCGTATTCTAAGCAATCGCCCGATATCGAAGAGAACACGGTTGAGGGCTTCTCCTGTTCGAGGTGGGTCTGGAAAGAAGTCAGAGACATGTGTGAAGTCTGTCCATGACATTTTTGCAGGGTCTCGGTTCATGGAAGGCCCCGCACTGTTTTGGTCAGCGCCGGTCTGCTTTGCCTGCTCGTCTTTCTTAAAAGATTCTTTTTTTATGGACTCTATCTGCCGGTCATTTTGTCCGTTTCTGGCGGACATTTCGCGCATGCTAGCATCGCTGTGGGCTTGGTCGTGTGCAGGGACTTCGTCTATGGGCACGCTTGAACTCTCGCACTCTCCGTAGCTCTGCGCGGCCTTGGCTCCGAGTTCGCGGAGATCAGCGATGATCTGCAAGATTGCATCAACCGTGAGGGTTGCTCGTCGAAGGATGTTCCTGATCGTTCCGAGTGAGGACAATCGCGCTTCGTCGAGGCGCTGGTCCTGAAGGAGGGATGCGCGCAGTGCTAGTGCTTCTGCCCTGAGGGAGCGAAGGCGTTCACGCTTCTCCGCAACCTTCAACGCTTCGGCCGCCAGTGCGTCGTGGTTCTGTATCAGTGGGTTCAAGTCGATCCCAAACGCGTCCCGGATGATGCCGCCATACCTCAGGGGGAAGCGTTTGCCGTTTGCCGAGTTCTTCCGGTCGATGAGGCCGGCTGCGTCAAGACGGCCCAAGCAGCGACGTAGGGTCCTCTCATCGACGCCGTTTGCGCGCTCAGACAAGGAGGCGTTGGAGGGGAACACAACGGTAAGTTTGGGTGGGGTCTCACCATTTGTGGTTTGTCGATCACGGGGAAGAAAGCTGATCAGGGCGGTCAAGACTGTGATGTCGTTGCTCGTCAGGCCAAGTTCTTTCCGCAGGGCGCGTACCGGTCCCAGAAGTTCGTAGATAGTAGGGCAGGCAATAGCTCTCGGTTCCGCCATGGCGGTTCGTGTTTGGGTTACATGTCTCATGGTGTTTCGGAAGAAAAAGCTTCCCCGGTCACCGCCAGCGGTGTTGAACTCGATTCGTTTTGAGGGTATCAATCAGGTGTCGAGACTGATTGAGGCCCTTCGGAAGCACCGCTTTCGGGGGGTCTTTCCTTTTCTAGCCGGTCCTCCTTTCGTTTTCTGCTCGTTGCTCTTGATGTCTTGACCGCGGTCAAGACACGGGGTCGTCACTCTGGGCCATCTTGACCGCGGTCAAGAAGCTCGCTGATCAGCTTCCGGATGGCGTCTTCAACGCGCGGGGCAAGGTCAGGGTCCACATCGATGGTGATGCGATTGCCTTTGCGGCCGATCTTCACGCGCTCACCTTGCTCAACCTTGGGTGTAGTTGCCTTGGTGGCCGTAAGCAGCGTAACCGCTGCGTCAAGTCGGTCTGGGCCTGGCAAGTTGCGGGGGATTTCACGGGCAACTTCTCTGGCTCTCGCGACGTCCTTCTCGCACAGCCTGAAAAGCTTCTCCCAGACTCGCCGACCAACGCCGTGTGCAGGTCCGATAGCTTGGATCAGCTCCATCGGAATGCCGGTTGCGATACGGTTCATCCGCGAGACGAGCGACTCGTCGATCTGAAGTGCCCGATAGGCGATGGTCTGTGCGTTCTTGCGTGTCTCGTCAGTTTTACCAAGTTCCCGAATGATCCCAGCGACGAACAGGGCCCTCTCGATAAACGAGGGGTCTTGGCGGGCATTGTTTTCCACGCCTTGAGCGATCAGAGCTTCCTCTTCGGTCATCTCCATGACCGTCGCACGCACCTTCTGACCAAGCTCACGACAGGCGAGAAGACGGCGGCGCCCATAGACGATCTCAAGTGCTCCGTCCTGGGTTCGGCGGACAAGAATGGGAACCTTTTGCCCATGTTCCCGGATTGAGGAGACAAGTTCTTCTAGGCCATCGCTCGGATCGATACGGTCCATGACCGCGGACATCCGCACGGTGCTCGGGTCAATCAGGCGCGTGGCGTGTTTGTCTTCTTCGAGCACAGATGCCTGCGCACGAGCGACTGTCGGGCTCGTGCGCTTCAGATCGAGATCCGCACCTTCGTCCGGCGTTGCGGTATTGCCCATCGCGTTCTTGAGTGAGTCCCCGAAGACCTTACGCGCCATGGCTACGCCCCCACGCCTTGAGGATTTCGCGTTCGACTTCGTCGGTCACGCGCGAAACGGACTCGATCGCACGCTCGTAGGTTCTGCGGTTCACGTCGCGAGGTTCGACCTCAAAGATGCTCTGCTGGGTGTTTGCGGCATCACCTACCGCTGTCGACTTCAGGAACTCGGCAGGGAGGACCGCATCGCCAAGGACCGTCCGAAGCAGAGACGAGATCTGGACCTGTGGACCGTCGGTGTTCTCGTAGCGGGTGATCAGCACCCGCACGAAGTTCAGGCCGTGCTCGGGAGCATGCGCCTCGACGACGCCCATCAGGTTGCTCGCCATGCCGAGAAAGCTTGCCAGAGACATGACGTCAAGCATGGATGCGTTGAGCGGGATCAGGACCCCAGTGGAAGCAAAGAGGGCGGAGATCACCGAGAAGTTCAGCTGCGGCGGCGTGTCGAAGATCACCACATCATATCGGTTCAAGACAGGCTCAAGCGCTTCACGGATCCGACTGTGGAACGTGGTGGCACCGTGTCTGAAGCTCAAAGCGACCTCAAACTCGTACTCCATGATGTCCATGGATGCCGGAATCAGATCCACTGTCGGGAAGTTCGTTTTTCGAATGATATCTGAGGCGGGCAGGGGCCCCTCGGATCGGATCAGATCGTAGGAGGTCGGCATGTCCGGATCGAGTTCAGGGGTAACCCCGAACAGGTTTGTCAGACTTGCCTGGCTGTCGAGGTCGATAAGTAGGACCCGATAGCCGCGCAGGCCCAGAAGCTGACCAACATGAGCAACGGTCGATGTTTTCGCGCTGCCGCCCTTCAGGTTGAAGATCGTCACGACCTGGCACGGTTCGCCGGCTCTTCTGTGAGGGTGCTCATCGGGCTTGATCCTACCCGTCTCAAGAAGGACGCGTTGGGCTTCGACCATGTCCTCGGCAGAGAAGCTGCGGCGGTTGCCACCCTCGAGCAGGCCTTCCGGAAAACCTTCGAGATTTGACACATGATGGCGGAAGGTGTTCTGGTTGATCCGAAGCAGATCGGCTGCTTCCCGCATCGCGAAGCGACGGAGACCCTTCTGGGCATCCGGTGGGAACGTCTCCTGCGCATGTTCACGCAACCGGCTACCGAGCCGCTTGGACATTACATCGAATCTTTGGGAGGCCCGTATCCCGCTCATCACTGCCCTCAAGTCTTTATTGTTTTGTAGACCTTAACAGTTTTGATGAGCAAATCCAGTCCAAACCGTTGAGCGGCCTAGGGGCGTTGAGACGGCGAATTTCTGACGAGAAAAAACCTTGAAGTATCAGCGTCTTGGGCAACCTTGTTCGCAGAGCACTTCAACAGTTCGTAGCCCGCGATGTCGTGGCCACAACATGTATTGTCGACGCCTACGTAACGCAGATCTTCAGAATCGTGCGACCGATTCCCGCGACTTCACTCTAGCAGCCCCAGCCTCTCGGCACGCTCTAGCAGCATCTTCACGGATGACGGCTGCCAGCTTGTCCGCCCGCGGGGCGTGCGCTCGCGCATCGCCTCCAGCCGGGAGCAGATCGCCTGAAGCGTGATGTCGGGGTCCGCGCCCTTGATGGCGGCGACGATGGCGGGCAGGCGGTCGTCGGTCTCGCGGCGGTCGGCGCGGGCGAGCACACTCTCGGGCAGAAAGCCGTCGCGGACGTAGGCGCTAACGGCGCGCAAAAGCCGGCTTTGCGTCCATTGGCGCTCGCGGGGCAGGGGGCCGTTGACGATGCGCACCACGTCTTCCCAGGCCAAGTTGGGGCGCAGGCGACGGACATGGGGAACCCAGTCCTGCGCCGTCTCATTCAGCCGCTCCATGTAGCCGTCCTGCCGGGCCAGCCTCACCTTGCGCAGCGCCGCCGGATCCCGCGCGCGCAGGCCCGGATTGCCGCCAACCCGGCCTTTAGTCTTTGCACTGGCTAGCCCGGCTTTGGTGCGTTCGCGGATCAGGGCCCGCTCGAACTCGGCCGCAGCACCCAGAACCTGCAGGGTGAACTTGCCCTGCGGCGAGGACGTGTCGATCGGGTCCATGAGCGATCGGAAGAAGGCGCCTCTGGCTTCCAGCCGTTCGATCACCTCGAGGAGGTGCGACAGCGACCGCGCCAGACGGTCGATGCGCACGACAACCAGCGTGTCGCCCTTGCTAATCCGCTCGAGCACGCGGGCCAGCACGGGCCGCGCGCGGTTCCCTCCCGATGCTTGCTCTTCATGGATCTCTGCGCAGCCCGCGGATTTCAGGGCCTGCGACTGGGGCAGGGGGGTCTGATCCTCGGTCGAGACGCGCGCATAGCCGATCAGGGGCATCAAAACAGGCCGTTTGCAATTTCATATACTACTAATAAACGACCGTTTGTAAACGAATGCAAGTAGGTGCTCTCTCGTCGTGCTCGTCCAAAATCCCTTGGTTTCCTTGCGCTGAGCGCGATCTGAGAGATTTCACCGGCAGTCGCGCGCGCATACAATATAAAGAGCGAAGGCAACCGCCTCAGAATCACTTGGGTAATGTGCAAAAGAACAGTATTTTGCACATATGAAGACCCAAGCATCCACTTTTACTGATAACTTCAATGATCCCCTCATCACCATCGAGGAGGATGAAGCCACTCACGAAGAGGATCTCTGGTTTCTGCCGGGACCACTCGAAGAAGAACCGGATAATTTGCCTCTCGGGCCACGGACAGAACCGCCCGACACTGCTGTCATAGAAGATTGGGCAAAGGCAGAAGGCGTTCACGCTGCGCGACTCGCACGGGTTGCTGGACGCCTGGGTGCTCTGGATGACCGGCTGCTGCGTGGCCCGGAAGGCTGGCGGCATCGCCTCGCTCTTATCGAGGCAGCGGACCTTAGCTGGTTCGCAGGGGATCGGGTGAGTTCTGATCGTCTGGCGCTTTGGATATCGATGCGGCTGTCAGGTGCACAGGATGACCCAAATGCTCTGGCAAGAGTTGGATGGGCTGTTCGGCGCCTGACAGGCGGTCCCGGTCCGAAGGCTGACTTGGCCGCCTTCCTGGATCGCCGCGATCCCGAGAACATTGAAGACAGCGCTGAACGTTTCGAAGATCGCGCGGGCGGATGGTTGGACGTAATGGCTGCAGCAGCCGATCTCCACCCGATCACGCGTGCTTGCATGGGCTTTCATCTCTGGAGCCTGGCTGGCCTCGGACAGCGCGGCGACCAGATGGAAGCCGCCGTCACCGCGTCCAGGATCGCGGCCAGCGACGGAAGCGGCGCCGTCTTCGCACCGCTCGCCATGGGCGGGGCAGGGGGGCTGCGTGTTAGTGGTCCCCCGGTCGAGCGCCTCGCTCGTTGGCTTGAGGGAATGGCGACGTCGTGCCTGACTGCGATGCGGCACCTAGATGACATCGAGTCTTGGTTTGTGCGGGCAGAAACCGAAATGTCGCCGCTCTCGGGTAAGACCCCTCCGGCGCTGCTCGCCACACTTACGGAATGGCCACTCGTTTCTGCGCCAATGGCCGAGGCCATTACAGGCGCCAGTCGAACTGCCGTTCAGCGCAACCTTGCTTGGATGGAAGCGCGAGGGCTAATCCGTGAGGTAACGAGACAAGGGCGCTATCGGTTGTGGTGCACCGCGAACTGAATGCTGCTGATGGGCTTTCCGAATTCCTTGACGCACTTCTGTCCTCCATAGACCTATGCCCAGAAGGTGAGATGATCGGCAATCTCTGCAGCTATGCGCTGAAACGGCGCAGCCGCTTGTCGATCTCAGCCACGGGCAGGAAGACAGCATCATCCGCGCGCCAGACCTGCAGCGCGGAGATGAGAAGCTCGACTTCGCAGACACCGGCCGCGTGCAGTTCGTCAATGATCCAGAGTACGCCATGAACGCGCACGGCGCGGGCGGTGGCCACTGTCAATCGGCGTTGAATGGTGCCCCCCTATCGGCGTCCATGTTTGGATGCCCCC
>NZ_VCBQ01000155.1:0-7958 GCF_006386455.1 Paracoccus sp. FO-3
CGACCGGGAACTGTCGAAGCTGCTGGCCGCGCTGAAGGCCGGCGGCCCGATCCAGGCCATCGTCGACGACATGAAGCGGCTGGAAGCCCGCAAGGCCGAGTTGACCGCAAAACTGGCNCTATGCTCAACGCATCGCAGAGCTTTCCGAGAACCTGCGGCACGAGGACAACCGTGCGCAGGCGGCGGAGATCCTGCACTCGCTGGTCGAGCAGGTGACGCTGGTGCCGGAGGATGGCGAACTGGCCATCGTGCTGCGCGGCGACCTCGGCGCGATCCTGCGCTTCGCGGCGGGCAGGAAGAACCCGGATTTCCTGTCGGAGGCCGAGGCGCTGGACAATCTTCTGGGGCGGATGGAGGCGTCGCGGAGGCCGTCGCCTAGGCAGCAAAAAACCTCCGCAGCCGGGGCTTTGGAGGTTTCGCAATTATCGTTGGTTGCGGGGCAAGCTATGATCTTTACTTGCGCCCGGAGCAAGTAAAGGTGGTTGCAGGTGTGCGCATTCATCAATCCTGGCAGTTTACTTCAACCAATCATCTCACCAAAGGCTCACTTCCACCATATGGCAGTTATGGTCTGTTTCGAACTGCTGCGTAGTTGTCATCACGCAAAGCAACTATGCCACAATACTAATAGTCTATCGGCTCAACCAACCCAGTGCATGGGTGATAGCGTACAAAATTCATACCATCTGTCCCGCGCCAGAAAAAAAACAACGCGATCTACCTATTCGCTCAACGATCTCGCAGCTTCACTGCCCGCCCCACTGCCATTGTCGCCACACCAAGACGCTTCAGCTTGACGATTCGCACATGGGCCTCTTAACGCTTCTTAAAGTATTCCCGGTGGTGCACTCCTCTTTGGACACGCCACAGCAGTGGCGTTGCGGGATTGGCTGGTGAACCGGAAGCGCCGCATCGGAACGGGCGGGCAGGCCTATCCGTTCCGACGGCGCCGGCCGGCGGAATTGCCGGCTGGCGGATATTCGATCCGCCCCATGGCCGCGCAGAAGGTTGGGCGGTCAGCCTGCCCCCGGCCCAGGGTCGGAGGCGGTCTCGCCTGCCGGCTTGTTGGCGTTGTCGATCAGGCGGCGGTGGCGGCGAGCCTCGGCCAGTATGTCCTCGAATCGTTCCAGCCCCTTGGCCTCTAGTGCCGCGATCAGCCGCAAATAGGCCTCGGCCGTTGCGCGGGCGTCGCCCATGGCGGTGTGGCGCGCCTCGGGCGGGATTATGATGCCAAGCCGCTCGGTCAGCGCATCCAGCGAATGCGGCACCGACTGGCCCCAGAGCATCGCCGAAAGCAGCACCGTATCCAGCACCTGATTGTCGAAATGCGCCCCGGTCTCGGGCACGGCGCGGCGCAGGAAGCCCATGTCGAAGGGTGCGTTATGGGCGACCAGCACCGTATCCTCGGCGAAATGGTGAAAGGCGGTCAGTGCTGCGGTCATGTCAGGGGCACCGGCCACCATCGCATCCGTGATGCCATGCACGGCGGTCGAGGCAGGCGGGATCGGCCGGCCGGGATCAACCAGCGTGTCGAAACGCTCGCCGGTCAGGCGGCCGCGGGCGATGCGCAGCCCGGCGATCTGCACGATGCGGTCAGCGGCGGGGTCAAGCCCGGTCGTCTCGGTGTCGAAGACCACGCAGGTCAGATCGGCCAGCCGCGACGAGGCCGCGCCGCGCCGCGACAGGGCGAAGTCATAGGTCAGCCCGGCGCTGTCCGGCCGGCCCGGCGCGATCGGCAGTGGCAGAACCAGCCGCGCCTGACCGTCCCGCGCCTCGGTCCAGATGCCGGTGGCATGCGCGGCCAGGATCTCGTGCCCGGTCAGTTCGGGCTGCGCCGGATCGGGCGGTTCGGCCAGCCAGGCCTCCAGCCGGTCCATGGGCAGCGCCGCCCCGGTCCAGAGCAGCAAGAGCCGCGCCTCGGACGCCTCGGCCCCGGCCTCGGCCTCGGCGGCAAGGCGGGGGGCCGCACCCTGTTCGCGCAGGCGGCGGTCCAGATGGCGCAGCAGCCCGTTCACGCCGGCCGCGTCAGCCAGCAGCACCAGCCGAGGCTGGTCGGGCGCCAGGTCCAGCCCGGCGGCCAGTTCGTTCAGCCCAGCCCCTCCGCGCGGGGCGTCACCGCTCATCGCCTCGGTCAGTACGCGCAGGACATTGGCCAATCCCTGCCCCTCGCTCTGGATCGCCTGCGCCAGAGCAGGCGGGATCGGTCCCTCCAACGCACCCAGCATTGGCACCAGGGTCGCGGCATGGCGGCGCAGAGTCTCCAGCAGGTCGCGCGGCGCGGGATGCTGCGGCGGACGGTCGTTCAGGATCAGCAGCGTGCCGCCATCGACCCGTCGCATGCGCCCCCACAGCCGCTGCCCGGCCGAGGTCAGGCAGGTCAGGTCCGTCGCCGCCGCCCCCGCCGCCAGACGCGCCGCCCCGGCCTCCAACGCGCCGCCGGGCAGATGGCGCTCGATGGGGCGGTCCAGCGCGATGCCCGGCAAGAGATGCGCGGCGGAGGCGTTGTAAAACATCACCCGTCCGGCCGGATCGGTCATCACCGCGCCGGCACCGATATCGGCAAGGATGGATTCCAGCGCCTCCTTCTCGCGTTGCAGGTCGGCGGCATGTTCGGCGACCGCATCGGCCAGCGCCTCGGCCGAACGCGCCCGCGCCTCGGCGGCGTCGCGCGCGGCGGGGCCCAGATCGGCAAGATAGCGGGCCTCCTCGATCTCGGGGGTCTGGCCGGTGCGCAAGCCCCCGGCCAGCAGTTCGATCGGGCGGGCCACGTTGCGGTCGAACAGGAACCAGATCCAGACGATCATCCCCAACGCGCCGAACCCCGCGATCAGCGCCGCAAGCGCCAGCGCGTCCAGCATCGCCTGGACCGGGACGCCCCGGCCCGTAAGGCTTGCCCCCGCCACCCACAGCGCCGCCGCCAAGATCGCGAGGACGGCGCCCGCAAGCCCGGCAAAGATCAACAGAACCCGAGCCCTCAGCGACAGCTGCGTCAGCATCGTCCCCCCAGCAGCCGCGCCAGTTCCGCGCGCAGCTCGGACAGCTCGAAGGGCTTGGCGATGAAGCCGTCCGCCCCCAGCGCCAGCCCCTTGCGGCGTTCCACGACCGAGCCGCGTGCGGTCATCAAAAGCACCCGCACATCGTTCAGCGCCGGATCGGCGCGCACATCCTGCACGATCTGATAGCCCGAGACGTCGGGCAGCATCACGTCCAGCAGCACCAGATCGGGACGGTTGGCCCGGATCTCCTCGACCGCGCCGGCACCCGTGGCCATGCGGCGGTGCTTGTGGCCGTCGCGCGACAGCAGGAAATCCAGGGCGGTAGCGATATTGTCCTCATCCTCGACCACAAGGATATCTGCCATCAGCCTCCTCCCCCGCAGACGACGGAATAGGCCGGGTCCGATGGGCCGGGGGGCGACCATGCGCCGCGCGCCGGCCGGACCAGCCCCTTCGCGCAATCGAATTCCTGCGGCACGACCAACGTAGGGCCACGCCGCTCGACCAGCGTGATCCCGGCCCGGCGGATGCCCTCGGCGGTCTCCGAGATGCCGGCCGGATCAAGGGCGGCAAAGCGGATCACGACCGGTGCCAGATAAGTCCAGGGCGCCCAGAGCTGACTGTCGCGGCCCACCAGCAGGATCTGCGCGTCCGCGGGCAGCCGGGCGACCGCGCGGTCATACCAAGCGTAGTCGTTCCAGACCGCATAAGCGACCATAGCAAGGCCGATGCCCGCCGGCAGCAGCCAGCGCGCCGGCGCCCACCCCAGCTTGCGCAACAGGTGCATTCCGGCATAAAGCAGCGCCGCCGCGCCCACGCCGACCGCGATCACGCCCAGCAGTTCGACCCCTATCCCGGTCATACGCCCCTCATCCCAACATCCCCTTGCCGTGGCCTAGCGCCGATTGCATCCCCCGCACCACCACGAAGGCGTCGCGCAGGTGGCTGCGTTGAAAGTCGGGCAGCGCGGCGGGGGACAGGTGGTTCCCCGGCCGTTCGCCCCCGCGGATCTGCGCGGCCTGGTTTTCCAACCGCGTGGTCTGGATCAGGTCATAGGCCGCGATCAAGTCGCGCGCGCCGCTACCCGAGATGACGCCCGCCGCCTGCGCCTCGACCAGCCGTGCCCTGGTGTTGACGGGGGTCAGCTGCCCCTGCAACGCATAGATCCGCGCGAGATCCGCCACGGGCACGACGCCATTGAGTTTCATGTCGATATGGTGGCGATGCTCGCCCGTGCGCGCGGTCGCGAAGCCGCCGATCAACCCCAAGGGCGGGCGGTGTTTCATCGCATTCGAGATCATATGCGCCACGAAGATCGAATTCTTCGCCGCCATGTGCAGGGTTTCCGCCTGAAGCCCGTCCAGCAGCGCGGCATCGCCGCCGATGGCGCGCAGGTCGAACATGACCGAGGCCAGCATTTGCGCCTCGGGGCTGGGATGGGCGATCCAGTCGTGGAAATAGCCGCGCCAGACCCTGCGCGGCTGGCGCCAGCGCGGGGTGATGGCCATCATTTCGCCCGGACAATAGACATAGCCGCATGCGTTCAGCCCGTCGCAGACAAAGCGCGCAAGCTCGGCGAACCACGGATCGTCCGAGTCGCAATCGTCGCCGAGGATCAGGCAATTGTCCTGATCCGACAAGCCGGTCTGTTCCTGCCGCCCCTGGCTGCCGCAGGCCGCCCATAGCCAGGGGCCGGGCGGCGGACCCAGCCGCGCCTCGGCCATGACCAGCAGGCGGCGGGTCACCGCATCGGCGATGTCGGTAATCATCCGGGTGATGGTTTCGTGCCGGTGATGGCCGTTGACCAGTTGCACCAGCAGCGCGGGAATGCGGCCGGTCGCCACCGCCATCTCGGCGACATCCGCCGCTTGCGCGATATCGCGGATCAGCGCCGAGGCCGAGATCGCCAGCACCCGCGTCAGGTCGGTCTGGCTGACCATGCCGACGAAGCGGGCCTTCTCGACCACCGGCAGATGGCCGATGCGGCGCTCGAGCATGATGTTCAGCACGTCATAGCCCAGTTCCGAGGGCGACAGCGTGATCGGCTCGGGCGTCATCACTTGCGCGACGGGCACGTTTCCGTCGCGCCCCTCGGCGACGATGCGGTTCGACATGTCGCGGATCGTGACCAGCCCGACCAGCCGATCCCCGTCCAGGACGCCGATGCTGCTGACGCGGGCGTCGCGCATGGCGCGGGCGGCCTCGATGGCAGGGGTCTGGGGGGTGCAGGTCAGCGGCGCCTGCCGCCCGATCAGGTCGCCGACCTTCAGCAGGGCCAGATCGCCTTCTCGATTGCCGGGCAAGCCGCCGCGGTCGAAGAAGCGCGCCACCGCGCGATGGCTGCCGATCAGCCGCATCAGCTCGGCACGGGGCAGCATCAGCACGGTCGAATCCTCGATGGCCGTCGCCGTGGTAACCGCCACCCCGTCGCGCAGCAGTCCCCTTTCGCCAAAGGAGTTGCGCGTCATCAGTTCGGAAACGGAATCTCCCACGGCATCCGAGACCCGGACCAAACCGCTCTCGATCAGGTAAACCCCCGCCAGCCTGTCGCCGTGGCGATAGATCACGCTGCCGGCCGGATAGGTCCTGCGCTTGAACGACGCCGCGGCCCGCTCCAGCTCGTCCTGCGGCAGGCTGTCATAGGGATGAACCGAGGCGATGAATGCAGCGATGTCGGTCATGGTTCTGCCCTGCCGATTGGCGGAAAGATCGCGCCCCCACGAAGGGACGCGACCGTTCGTCAGTGGGCCTGCGCCGCGCCGGCGCCGCGCGGGACGCGGATCGACTCGACCAGCTCACGCACCTCGACAGGCGGCTCCCTGGTGACGCTGGACACCAGATAGGCCACCGCGAAGTTGATCAGCGCGCCGACGGTCCCGAACGAGGCCGGCGAGATGCCGAACAGCCACGCATCGGCCGTGTCCGGCAGCATGTTGGTACCCGAGATGAAGAACCAGCCCTTGTAGGTGAAGATATAGACCAGCGTCGAGATGACCCCGGCCAGCATCCCCGCCATCGCGCCTTCCTTGTTCATTCGCGTCGAGAAGATGCCCAGCATCAGCACCGGGAAGATCGAGCTTGCGGCCAGGCCGAAGGCCAAAGCCACCGTCTGCGCGGCAAAGCCGGGCGGGTTCAGCCCCAGGATCGTCGCCACCAGGATCGACACCCCCATCGAGATGCGGGCGGCAAGCAGCTCTCCCTTCTCGCTGATGCCGGGGTTGATCGCGCCCTTGATCAGGTCGTGGCTGACCGCGCCCGAGATCGCCAGAAGCAGGCCCGCCGCGGTGGACAGCGCCGCCGCCAGGCCGCCGGCGGCGACGATGGCGATGACCCAGCCCGGCAGGTTGGCGATCTCCGGGTTGGCCAGAACCATGATGTCGTTGTTCACGGTGGTCAGTTCGTTACCCACCAGGCCCTGCTCGGCGACGATCGCCGCTACCGGTGCATTGGCGGCCCCGGCCTCGTTGTAATACTGGATCAGGCCGTCCCCATTCTTGTCCTCCCAGTTCAGCAGCCCGGTCAGCTGCCAGTTGCGCATCCAGTTCAGGTCTTCGCGGGTCTCGATGTCGCTCAGCGACACGGCCGGCTGGCTGAAGGTTTGGCCTGCCTCGGCGCCCGGCCACATGGTCGCGGTCAGGTTGAAGCGCGACATTGAGCCGACCGCCGGAGCGACGGTATAGAGCAGCGCGATGAAGACCAGCGCCCAACCCGCCGACTTGCGCGCATCGGCCACCTTCGGCACGGTGAAGAAGCGGATGATGACATGCGGCAGGCCCGCGGTGCCGATCATCAGCGCCATGGTGAACAGCACCATGTCCAGCGTCGACTGGTGATGGCCGGTATAGGAGCGGAAGCCCAGATCGGTGACCACCTGGTCCAGTGTCGCCAGGAACTTGGTGTCCGATGCGTTCAGCGTGCCGAACAGCCCGGTCTGCGGCAGCACATGGCCGGTCAGTTGCAGCGCGATGAACACCGCCGGGATGGTATAGGCAATGATCAGCACGATATACTGCGCCACCTGGGTATAGGTGATGCCCTTCATCCCGCCCAACACGGCATAGACGAAGACCAGCGCCGCGCCGATCCACAGCCCGGTCGAGCTGGACACTTCCAGATAGCGCGAAAAGGTCACGCCGACGCCGGTCATCTGGCCGATCACATAGGTGATCGAGATGATCAGCAGGCAGATCACGCCGATGATCCGCGCCGTGCCCGAATAGAAGCGGTCGCCGATGAATTCCGGCACCGTGAACTTGCCGAACTTGCGCAGATAGGGCGCAAGCAGCATCGCCAGCAGCACATAGCCGCCGGTCCAGCCCATCAGATAGGTCGAGTTGTCATAGCCGGTGAAGGCGATGAGGCCCGCCATCGAGATGAACGAGGCGGCGGACATCCAGTCGGCCGCCGTGGCCATGCCGTTCATGACCGGGCTGACGCCCCGGTTGGCGGCATAGAATTCGGCCGTGGACCCGGCGCGGGCCCAGATCGCGATGCCGATGTAAAGCGCGAAGGACGCGCCGATGACCAGGAGATTGAGGGTAAATTGGCTCATGGGATGCTCCTCACTCGTCCACGCCGTGTTCGGCATCGAGCTTGTTCATGCGCCAGGCATAGAAGAAGATCAGCACGATGAAGACCAGGATCGAGCCTTGCTGCGCGAACCAGAATCCCAGGTCGGTTCCTCCCACCGATATGCCCGCCACCATCGGCCGCAGGATGATCCCGAAGCCATAGGACACCAGGGCCCAGATGATCATGCACAGCCAGATCAGTTTGAGATTGGCCTGCCAGTATGCGTTTGACGATTGTCTGTCACTCATGTCCTTAAAATCCTCCCTTTTTCAAACATGTCGTTCCGTCTTTTTCGACGTGTTTGCTCCTCCGTTTCTCCCGGCGAAAAGGGCCGGGAGCGTGTTCCGCGCCTGGGTTCAGGCGCGGTTCATCCGGTTCTCGATCAGTTCG
>NZ_VCBQ01000156.1:0-7720 GCF_006386455.1 Paracoccus sp. FO-3
GCCGACGGTGCCGGCGATGCGCGCGCCGTCATAGGGGTTCGAGGCGTTCATGTTCGTCTCGGTCATGCCGTAGCGTTCCAGGATGGCATGGCCGGTGCGGACCTGCCATTCGCGATGCGTCTCGGCCAGGAGCGGCGCCGAGCCCGAGACGAACAGCCGCATTTTCGCGGTGGCCGCGGCATCCAGCGCCGGTTCCTGCAGCAGCCGGACGTAGAAGGTCGGCACGCCCATCAGCACGCTCGCCCGCGCCATCGCCTCGAAGATCCGGTCGACGTCGAATTTCGGCAGGAAGATCATCGAGGCGCCCGAGAACAGCGCCACGTTGGTGGCGACGAACAGGCCGTGGGTGTGAAAGATCGGCAGGGCGTGGATCAGCACGTCCTGGGCGGCAAAGCGCCAGGCATCGCACAGCACCAGGGCGTTCGAGACCAGGTTGCCATGCGTCAGCATCGCGCCCTTCGACCGGCCGGTGGTGCCCGAGGTGTAAAGCAGCGCGGCCAGGTCGTCGCTGTCGCGGGCCACGGTGGCGAAAGCCTCGGGGGCGGCATCGGCGGCGTCGGTCAGGCTGCCCCGCCCCTCGGCGTCCAGCGTGACCATGCGGGCGCCGGCGGCTTCCGCGGGCTCGCGCAGCGCCTCCTGCCGGGCGGGATCGCAGACGAAGACCCTGGGCTCGGCATCGCCCAGGAAATAGCCGATCTCGGCGGGGGTGTAGCCGGTGTTCAGCGGCAGGAACACCGCCCCCGCCCGCAAGGTAGCGAGATAGAGGATGATCGCCTGCACCGATTTCTCGACCTGTGCCGCCACCCGGTCGCCGGGCTGGACGCCAAGCCCCGCCAGCGCATTGGCCATGCGGCCGCTGCGGGCGATCAGGTCGCCGTAGCGGATGCGCTCGCCCGCCGGCGTCTCGATGGCCACGGCCTCGGGGTCGCGGATGCGGGTGGCGAGAAGGTCGAACAGGTTGTCGCTCATGAATGGTCCCCGTGGTTCATGCGTTGGAAATCGGCTGCGCGCGCGTCACGCTGTCCGAGGCGGCGATGGCGCTGCCTTCGGCGAAGGCTTCGTGGTTCGCCTCGATCTGGTCGAGGTCGTAGAGGTAGTTCACCATCAGCCCATGCGCCTGCTTGAGCCCGTTGGCCGAGACGTCACCCAGGAAGTTCAGCCGCTCCAACCGGGCGCCGTTGCCCAGGTGGAAGCGCGCCACCGGATCGACGACGCGGCCCTTGCCGTCGCGGGCGCGCAGGAAATAGGTGGCGGCGGCGGCCAACAGAGGCGCGCGCAGGCTTTCGGCCGCGGCCCGGTCCCGGTGCCAGTCGGGATCGTCCAGCAGGGCGAAGGCCAGGCGCTGGTCGGCACCGATCAGTTCGGACATCTCGTCCTGGCGCTGCCGGGCCAGCCAGGCGGCAAAGCCGGGCACCGGCGACAGCGTGACGAAGCTGCGGATGTTCGGCAGTTCCGCCTTGAGTTCCTCGACCACCTGCTTGATCAGGAAATTGCCGAAGGACACCCCGGCCAAGCCCCGCTGCGTGTTCGAGATGGAGTAGAACACCGCGGTGCTGGCGCGCTCCGCCTCGATCGGCTGGCGGTCGAGGTCGAGAAGGCCCGCGACATTGTCCGGGATCTCCTCGGTCAGCGCCACCTCGACGAAGATCAGCGGCTCGTCCACCAGCTGCGGGTGAAAGAAGCCGTAGCAGCGCCGGTCGGTCGGCTGCAGGCGGTTGCGCAGGTCGTCCCAGTTCTGGATGGCATGCACCGCCTCGTAGCGGATGATCTTTTCCAGGATGCTGGCGGGCGTGTTCCAGTCGATATGGCGCAGCACGAGAAACCCCCTGTTGAACCAGGAGGCGAAGAGATGCGCAAAATCCAGGTCCACCCGGCGCAGTGCGGGATTATCCTCCAGATGGGCCAGCAGCTCCTCGCGCATCCGCACCAGCGCCGCCGTGCCGCCGGGGGCAAGGTTCAGGCGACGCAGCAGCTCCTGCCGGCGCGGCTCGGTCGCCTCGTGCAGCGCCTCGATGGCCAGCGTGTCCTCGGGGTCGCGCTGCACCGCCTCCAGCGCGGCGCGGACCACCGCCGGGTCGGGGCCGAAACGCTCGGCGAGGTCGTGCAGGAAGGCCAGCCGCGTCGCCTCGTCGGCATCCTCGAAGGCGGCGAGCAGGTCTTGGGCGATGGCCACGCCCGAGGCTTCGCCCCGCCGCGACAGCAGCGCCTCGCCCAGTTCGCACAGGTCGGGCGACTCGGTGGCGGCGCCGGCACCGCGCCGTCCCAGCAGGCGGCGGCCGCGGTTCGTCAGCACCTCGAACAGCTCGCCCAGAAAGGCCGGGCGGCTGGGGCGCGGGGTTTCGACGGTCCTGGTCATTTCGGCCTCCGAAGGGGTTGGCATGCCGGGATCGCCCCGGCAGCACGAAGATCGACCATGGCGCAGCCGGGCGACCGCCGGTGCGCCATGGTCCGGCAGTTTGCGGAAAAACGCCGGCCGGTCCACCCCAGAGGCATCGGCCGCCTTCCAGACGCGCGGCCGCATCCCCGCGCCGGCGACAAGCGACGCCGGCCTTTCGCGGCATGGGCCGCAAAACCCTCTGGCGCATCGCGGCGAAGCGGTGGGATAAACGGGCCGGGGATCGCGGCCGAGCCAGGGAGTTTCCGATGCGCTATTTCGACTTCAGCACCTGGCAGGGGATCCTGACCACGCTGCTGGGCCTTGCGCTGTTCACGCTGATCGGCGTCGGCATCCGGGTGCTGATGCTGCTGACCATCCAGCAGCGCCAGCAGCGGATGAACCGGCAGATCAACGAGCGGCTGCGCACGCTGATCGCCGCCTACAAGGTGCTGGGCGGTTCCTTCACCGGCGAGTTGCTGGTCGATCCGACGCATTTGCGCGACCTGCGGCAGCGCGCGCAAGAGGCGGGCGGCGATGAGGCCGGCGGCTCGGATCGCGCCCGGCGCATCCGCGACGCGGTCGAGGCGGCGCTTTCCGACATCATCCTGCTGGGGACCGAGGAACAGGTGCGCCTGGCCAGCCATGCCGCCGCCGAGATGGCCGCCGGCCGGACGATCCACACCGCCGAGCTGGTCGTCTCGCTGCGCGATTTCATCCGCAAGGCGCTGGACCTTGCGCCGGTGCCGTCCGATGCGGTGATCCCGCTGCAAGGTCCGGCCCGCCAGCTTGGCGGCTCGTCCAAGGGCGGGCGCGGCGAAGGCGGCAAGGGCGGCGGTGGCGGCATGGGCGGGGGCATGGGCACCGGCATGGGCCTTGGGCCGGGGCGTCCTGCCGACGATGCCGGGCCCTGATCCGGGGCCGCGGGGCGCATAGCATCGCAGCGGCGCGGACCTGCCCGCGCCGCCGTCGCCTGCCGTGGATAAGCCGCCTACCAGCTGAAATCGTCGCCGCCCAACTGGCCCAGCCGCATGTCCTCGATCACCAGCCGGTCGTTGCCGGCGCGGATCACGACGTCGTTGCCGACCTGGCTCGCCGCGGCGCGGATGTCGCCGAAACCGTCGAACCGGGCGTAATGCGACAGGTTGATGCGGTCGTCGTCGCTGTCGAAATCGGTGATCCGGTCGCGGCCGCCGTTCCAGACGAAGACATCCGCGCCCTCGCCACCGGTCATGGTGTCGTTGCCGGCACCGCCGTTCAGCGTGTCGTTGCCCTCGTGCCCGACCAGCCGGTCGTTGCCGGCCTCGCCGAACAGGCGGTCGTCGCCCTCGCCGCCCATCAGCGTGTCGGCGCCGGCACCCGCGCGGACGACGTCGTTGCCGTCGCCGGCGGCGATATGGTCGCGGCCGTTGCCGGTAAAGGCCTGGTCGTTGCCCTCGCCCAGGGTGATGCGGTTGTTGCCGTTGCCGGCGCGCACCACGTCATTGCCGCTGCCCGCGTCGATGGTGTCGTTGCCGGCACCGGCCAGGATCACGTCGTTGCCCTCGCCGCCCCAGACCCGGTTATGGCCCTGTCCGGCATCCAGGCGGTCGTTGCCGGCGCCGCCATAGATGCTGTCGTTGCCCTGGTAGCCGAAGATGCTGTCGTCCCCGGACATGCCCCAGATCTGGTCGGCGACACTGGTGCCGAACAGGCGGTTGTCGTCGTCGTTGCCACGTATCTTTGCCATGGTCGTTCTCCGTCACTTGCGTTGGACCGGCAGGATCGGAGCGGCCTTGGGCGGCCGTTCCCCGCGCGTCCCGGTTGCCGGTTCGACCGGGGGCGCAAGTCGCGATGTTCATCAGGCGTCGCGGGCGCGCCAGGCCAGGCGCTGGCCCACCAGCAGCATGCGCATGGTGTTCTCGGCCGCCGCGCGCAGCAGCTTGCCGCCCTCGTCGATCGCCTTGCCCAGCGAACAGGGCCGCCGCATGATCGAGGCATAGGCGGCGATCCCGTGTTCATAGGTCTGGCGCGCGCCCTTGCCGATGGTGCCGGCCAGCGCCACGGTCGGCACGCCAAGCGCCTCGGCGCGGCGCGCGACCTCGCAGGGCACCTTGCCATAGGGGCTCTGCCCGTCCAGCGCGCCCTCGGCGGTGATGACCAGGTCGGCGCGGGCCAGCAGCCGGTCGAAATCCAGGTAGTCCAGCATGATGTCGAAGCGCGGATGCAGCGTCGCGCCGGCAAGGCCGGCAAGCCCCGCCCCCAGCCCGCCCGAGGCGCCCGCGCCCGCCATCCCCGCCACGTCGCGCCCGGTCGCCGCCAGGATCGCGGCGGCGTGGCGGGTCATGCCGCGGTCCAGCGCCTCGACCTGCTCGGGCGTGGCGCCCTTTTGCGGGCCGAAGACGCGGGCGACGCCGCGCGGGCCCAGCAGCATGTTGTGCCAGTTCACCGCCGCGTCGATCCGCACCCCCGCCAGCCGGGGATCGAGCCCGGCGATGTCGATCCGTTCCAGATGCTCCAGCGCGCCGCCGCCTTCGGGCAGCTCGCGCCCCTGGGCGTCCAGGAAGCGCGCGCCAAGCGCCCGCGCCATGCCGGCGCCGCCGTCGTTGATGCCGCTGTCGCCGCAGCCCACAAGGATGCGGGTGGCGCCCTGGTCCAGCGCCTCGAGGATCAGTTCCCCGACGCCGCGGCTGGTGGTCAGCGTCGGGTCGCGCCGGTCGCGGGGCACCAGCGACAGGCCGGCGGCCGCCGCCATCTCGATCACCGCGCTGCGCGGGCCGTCGCCGCCCATCATGCCCCAGAAACTGGCCACGGGCTGGCCCAGGGGGCCGGTGACGGTGGTGGCGACCATGCGGCCGCCGGTGGCGGCGACCAGCGCCTCGGTCGTGCCTTCGCCGCCATCGACCATGGGGGCGGTCAGGATGGTCGCATGCGGGGCGGCGCGGCGGATGCCGCGGGCGATGGCCTCGGCCACCTGATTGACGGAAAGCGATTCCTTGAACCCCGAGGGTGCGATCAGAACGGTCAGGGACATATCCGGCATCCTTTTTTCTGTTGTCTGGCAGGATTACGGCCCGGACCCGTGGATTATTCCGGCGCGATGCGAAAAATTTGTGGCAGGAAGCGAAAAGAGCGGCCGGAGCCGCCCTTTCCCATTGATCCGAAACGATCTTATCGGATGGTGATGCGCAGGCCCACCGGGCGCAGGGCGCGGTTCACCTCGTGCTGCAGCCGCTGCAACTCGCCCATGGCGCGGGGATGGTGCGGCTCGGCCGGAAGTCGCGCAGGCCGGGGCACGGGCCGGGTGGCGGAAATGGTCGGGGCCGGAGCCGACACCGAGGCCGGGGCTTCCTGCGCCCCGCCGCGCATCCGCTCCAGCTGCGCGGGCCAGACCAGCAGGGCGAAGCCGACCAGCAGCGCGGTCACGGCCGGCGCCAGCGGCAGCGCCAGCCGCATCAGGTCGCGCTGCGCGAAGCCCGCGCCCTCGGCATGGCCGAAGATCGCCACCGGCTTGGCCGAGGCCATCATGCTTTGGCAAAAGCCGGTGCCCATGACCGCGACCAGGATCATCAGCGCCGGATCGTGGCCCCAGCCCGCCATCGGCAGCGCCAGCGCCGGGATCAGCACCGCCGCGCGGGCCGAGCGCGAGGTGATCGCCAGATGCGCCGCCACCGATGCCGCGGCCAGCAGCGCCACCACGGCGGCGCGATTCCCGGTCAGCACGGGCGGCAGCGCGGCCAGCGCATGGCCGGCCAGCCAGCGGTCCGTCCCCGTCGCCGTCATCGCCTGGGCGATCAGCACGGTCGCGGCCATGTAGAGCAGCAGCTCGACATCGACGGCGCGGAAGATCTCCTTGGGCTTGCGGGTGGCAAAGGGCGGGGTCAGCAGCACCAGCGCCCCGGCCAGCGCCGCCAGCGCCATGCCGATGCCGTGCAGCGGCGCGGTCAGCCACAGCCCGACCACCGCCGCCAGCACCAGGGCGATGCGCGCCTGGCGGCGGCGGGTCGCGGGGTCCGGCCGCGGCGTCTCGATCCGGGGCAGCGGCGCCATCAGCAAGGCGCGCGGCACGAACAGCAGCAGGATCAGCGCGGCCCCGGCCAGGCTGGCGGCCAGCGAAAACGGCAGGCCCAGCATGGCCCAGTCCAGATAGCCCAGCTGCAAGCCGGTGGCGCTGCGGATGCTGGCGGCGGCCAGCAGATGCGCGCCCGCCCCGATCAGCGAGGCGCCGGCGGACAGCAGGATCACCGTCGGAAACAGCAGCGCCAGCGGCTTTCGCAGCGCCGGATCGGGCAGAGCGCCGGCGATCGCCGCAAAGACCGGCAGCAGCAGCGCCGCCCGCCCCGAGGTCGAGGGCAGCACGAAGGCCGTCGCCGCCACCAGCAGCGCCAGCAGCAGGGCGAAGGGCGCGAAACGCAGCCCCCGGCGCATCAGCGGCGCGACCAGCCGCTGGGTCAGCCCGGCATCCCTGGCCACGGCGGCGATGACGAAGGCCGAAAGCAGCAGCCAGATCAGCTCGCTGCCGAGCGCGGCGAAAAGCTGCGCCTCGCTCAGCACGCCGCCCAGCACCAGTGCCAGCACGGCGGCCAGCGCCACCAGCGATTCCGGCAGGCGCGTGCCGACCCAGCCCAGCACCGCCAGCGCCGAGACGGCCAGCGTCATCCGCCCCCGCGGCTCCAGCGTGGCGGGCAAGCCCCAGGCGGCGGCGATGATGGCCAGGGCCAGCAGCGCGGCGATCAACCGGCGCGGCCGGGGAAGCGGCAGGGTCGGGGCAAGAAGGGTCCGGGCGGTCATGGCGTTCTCCTATCTGTCCACAGGATTACGCGGCGGGCTCCGAACTATTCCCCCGGCAGGGCGCGCAGGGCCAGCGCCTCGTCCTCGGGGGTCAGCGGCTCGCCCGCGCCCAGGGCGGCAAGCGCCGCCTCGATGCTCTCGGGGCCCGAGGCCGGGCGGTAGTCCGCGCCGTCCGCCTGGGCCTGGGCGGCGAAGCGCGCCTGCCAGCCATCCGCGTCGCGGCAGGCCAGCACGGTGCGCAGCGCGCGCGCGCGGGCGGTTTCATATTCGCGGCACAACTGCCCCCCGGCCAGCTGGAACGAGGCGATCATGCTGATCTCGGTGCCGTCCGCCAGCACCCGCACCTCGCCCGAGGGCAATTCGTCCAGCGCCGCCAGCTCGGCGCCCGGCAGCCCATCGGCGCCCCGCCCCGACCATTCCCACCAGCCAAGGCCAAGCGCGGCCAGCGCGGCCGAGGCCGCCAGCGCAAGCCATGGCCGGCGGTTCAGGTTCGCGGCCGGGGCCTTTGGCGCGGCCTGCGGCGCAGGAGCAGGCGCAGGCGCGGCGGTGGCGGCGCGGATCATGCCGGCCAGCGGG
>NZ_VCBQ01000157.1:0-7661 GCF_006386455.1 Paracoccus sp. FO-3
CGACACGCCACTTGGGGAATGCAGGATGAAAAGACGGCAACTTTTGACCGGCCTTGGCGCCGGCGGTCTCAGCGCGGCTGCGCTTTCGGCCCTGAATGCAGGCGCGGCCAGCGCACAGACCGGCGATCCGATCCCGATCGGCTCGGCGCTGCCGATGTCCGGCCCGGCTGCGGGCGACGGGATCGAGTTCAAGAACGGCCTCGAGCTCGCGGCGGAAGAGATCAACGCGGCCGGCGGCATCTTGGGTCGCCCGATCGAGATCCATATCGAGGACACGCGCGAGATGGGCACCGACCTTGTCGGCCAGGCCATGCAGCGTCTGATCGACCGCTACAACACGCCGGCCATCGTCAACGGCTACAGTTTGGGCGCCAATATGGTCGAACTGGACGTCGCCGCCGACAACGACGTGATCGTGCTGCACAACAACACCCAGATTGCGCATCAGGAGCGGGTGAAGTCGGATCCCGAGCGCTACTATGGCGGTTTCCAGACCGACCCGGCGGAATACTGGTACGGGCCGGGCTGCCTGACCTTCCTGAACGATCTGGTCGACTCGGGCCAATGGACCCCGGAAAACCGCAAGATCGCGATCGTCGCCTCGGCCGTGGAATATGCCATCGTCATCGGCAACGCGATCCGCGATCAGGCGGCCGATTTCGGCTGGGAGGTTTCGATCTACGAAACCGTGCCCTTCCCGACCAACCAATGGGGGCCGGTGCTGGCCAAGCTGCGCGAAGATCCGCCCGCCGCGATCCTGGTCACGCACTTCCTGGCGCAGGATCTGGCGCAGTTCATGACCCAGTTCCTGACCCAGCCCACGCCCAGCCTGATCTACATGCAGTACGGCCCGTCGCTGCCCGTCTTCCGCGAGATCGGCGGAGAGGCCATCAACGGCGTGATCTATTCCACCGTGATCGGCGGCCTGCCGGATGCCTTCGCCGAGAAGTTCCGCACCGATTACCGCGCCAGGTTCGGCGAGGCGGCCTCCTGGCTGACCGGGGCGCAGACCTATGACGCGCTTTGGATGTATTCCATTGCCGCCGCCGTGGCCGGCGGGGCGGGCGAACCCTTCAACGGAGATCAGGCGCGCAAGATTGCCGCCGTCCTCAAGGGCATGGTCCACCGCGGCATGAGCGGGTCCTTCCGGTTCAATCCCGAGGGGCTGGTCGTCTACAGCTATCCGACCGAGACAAACGACCCCTCGCTCGGCCTGCCGCACCAGTTCCTGCAGCATCAGGACTATCGCACCGATCCCAAGCTGATCGGGCCGCAGCTTTACGCGACCTCGAAGTTCCTGCTGCCGCCCTGGCTGTCCTGACCGTTCGAGCATGACCTTGGGCATGGGCGTTTCGCGCCCGTGCCTTGCAAGAGATGAAGGCCGCTCCATGACTGATATACAACCATTGCTGCACTGTGAGAACGTCACCCGACGCTTCGGGTCACTGGTCGCGGTGGACCGCATGACGGTCAGCGTCGCGAAGGGAGAAATTCTGGGCATCGGCGGACCGAACGGTGCCGGCAAGACCACCTTTTTTGACGTCGTCACCGGGATCACCCCGGCGTCGGACGGGCGGATCGTCTTCGACGGGCAGGACGTGACCGCGCTGGGCGCCGACCGGACCTGCCAGATGGGTATGGCACGGACCTTTCAGCTGAACGCCGCCTTCGACCACATGACCGTGCTCGAAAACGTCGAGATCGCTGCCTACTACGGCCGTCGCGCGCGCTTTCTGCCGGGCCTTCGGCTGGGGGCGGCGACGAAACGCGCCGCGTGGGATGCGCTGGATCTGGTGGGGCTGACCCACAAGGCCGGGATGACGGTGGCTGAACTGCCCGTTCTGGACCGCAAGCTTTTGATGATTGCCGGTGCCATGGCGACCGAACCGCGGATGCTGTTCCTGGATGAACCCGTCGGCGGCCTGAACAGCGAGGAAATCGATTTCGTCATGGATCTGGTCAAGCGTCTGGCCACGGGCGGGGTGACCATCGTCCTGATCGAGCACGTGATGCGCTTTCTTCTCGCGCTCTCCACCCGGGTGATCATCATGCACCACGGTGCGCAGCTTTTCGAAGGTCCGCCCCATGCGGTGGCCGAGAACGACGAGGTTGTCGAGGTCTATCTGGGCGAGGGCACCAAGAACCGGCTGAAAAAGCATTTCGGCCTGAACGCGGGGGCTGTGGCATGAGCGCCGTTCTGGAATTGGATCGCGTCCGGTCGGGTTACGAAGGGGTTGAGGTTCTGCGCGGCGTCTCCCTCTCCATCGCCGCCGGAGAACTGGTCACGGTCGTGGGGCCGAACGGCCACGGCAAGTCGACGCTGCTGCGCACGATTTCGGGACTGGTCCCCCTGCGGGGGGGAGAGATCCGGTTCGAGGGCGTGGCGCTGGACCGCCATGTTCACCACACCGCCGCCCGCGGGCTGGCCCATGTGCCCCAGGGCGACATGCTGTTTCCGCAGATGACGGTGCATGAAAACCTGCTGATGGGCGCGTTCCTCTGTTCTGACCGGGCCGAGCTTGACCGGCGCATGGACGAGGTGCTGACGCTGTTGCCGAAGCTGGCGGAACGGAGAAACCAGCCGGTGTCGACGCTCTCGGGCGGCGAACGGCGCATGGTGGGGCTGGGCCGCGGGCTGATGATGGGCGGCCGTCTGATGATGATCGACGAACCCTCGCTGGGTCTCGCCCCGATCGTGATCGAGCAGATCTACGAGGTGATCGCCGAACTGGGCAGGTCCGGCCGCACCATCCTGCTGATCGAGGAAAACCCGGCCCGCGTGGCCGATATCGCCGACCGTCTGTTTCTGCTCGACAACGGTGAATTCATCTGGTCCGGGCCGCCGGCCGAGCTTTTGGCCAGCGACGAACTCATTTCGGCCTATCTGGGGGGCTGACGCATGAATACCTTCTACGCCGTTCTTTTGTCGGGACTGACCGTCGGGGCGCTTTACGCCATTGCCAGCATCGGCTTGTCGCTGGTCTGGGGCGCGCTTGGGGTGCTGAATATGGCGCATGGCGCCTTGCTGACGCTGGGTGGCTATGTGGCCTATGGCGCGATCACCGGGATGGGCCTGCCGATGGCGGTGGGCATCCTGGCTTCGGTCGTCTTCGGTGCGCTGGCCGGCGGGCTGATCTACGTGCTGATCGTCCGCAACGTCCTGCGCCAGAGCAAAGCCGATTTCGAGGCCAATATCATGATCGCCACCGTCGGTGCCGCCATCGCGCTGGAAAACGGGATCCTGCTGCTCTTCGGTGGCCAACCGCTGCGCCAGCCGGTGACTGTCGGCGGGTCGTTCGAGCTGGGCCCGCTTATCGTGCCCTGGCAGAACTTCATCATCATGGCGGCCGCAGTGCTGTCCATGGCGGCGATTGCCTCGCTGCTGAACTACACCCGCATGGGCCGGGCGATCCGCGCCACCGCCCAGAACCGGGACGCCGCCCGGCTGATGGGGGTCGCCGCCGACCGTGTCTATCTGATCGTGGTGATGCTCTCGGGGGCGGTTGCGGGCATCTGTGGCCTGCTGCTCTCGTCCATGGTGCAGCTGTCGCCCTCGCTGGGCTACGATCCGATGCTGAAAGGCTTCATCATGTGCGTGGTGGCGGGGCTTGGCTCGCTGCCGGGGGCGGTGCTTGTCTCCTTCGGCCTCGCGCTGCTGGAAGCCTGGGTTCAATACGCCTTCGGCGCCCGCTGGGGCTTTCCCCTGCTGCTCTGCGCCGTCGTCGTGGTGCTGATCTGGCGACCCAGCGGCCTGCTGGGCAAGGCGCAAGTGAGGCGGATGTGATGGCGGTCCCCCAATTTTCAACGGCACAGAAGGACTCACACCTATGAGCAAGACTTCCGGGCGCACGGACCTGCTGATTGCCCTGACCCTGATCGCCGTGGCCGTCGCGGTCCCGTTCCAGATCGACAGCCGCTATGTGCTGGGACAGATCGTGCTGGCCTTGTTCTATGCCTGCATCGCGTCACAGTGGAACCTGGTCTTCGGTTTCGCGGGGATCTTCTCGCTGGCGCCGATCGCGATCTTTGCGGTCGGGGGCTATGCCACCGCCATGCTGTGCTTTTTCCTGGACTGGTCGGTCTGGGCGGCGCTGCTGCCGGCAGCGCTGGTGGCGGCCGTGTTTTCGGTCCTGATCGGGCTGGCCTGTCTGCGGCTGACCGGGGTCTACGTGGCGCTGCTGACGCTGGCGGTGACGCAGGTGATGTACCTGTTGATCGTGACGGATACGGAATGCTTCGTGCAGGTCGGATCGGTCTGCCGCCAGCTGACCGGCGGACCCGGCGGCTTCTCCCGTTTTGGCGACTTCGGCATGCGGCAGGTGTTGCGGGGCGACTGGATGCTGGGCAACTACGCCATCGTCTGTACGCTGTTCATCGTGATCATGGCGGTAACCTGGGTGATCCTGAAAGGGCCGATGGGCCATGCCTTCCGGGCGATCCGCGACAATCCGGGCTATGCCGTCGCCCGGGGCATCAACCGCTTTCGCGTGCAGCTTCTTGTCTTCGGCCTCTCGGCCTTCCTGACCGGGCTCGCCGGAGGCGTCTATGCCGCGCATTTCCAGGTGATCGGACCGACCATCCTGCAACTGCCGCAGCTGATGTTCATCATCGCCATCGTGGTGATCGGCGGCGTCGGCACCTTCTGGGGCCCGCTGGTCGGGACCCTGGTCCTGATGGGCGCGGACGAACTGATGCGCGAAATGGGCGAATTCCGCACCCTGGGCCTCGGCCTGATCATCGCCGCCTCTATCGTGCTGCTGCCAAACGGACTTGTGGGTCGGTTCCGCGACCTGATGCAATATGCTGGCCGTGACCGGATTGCCGGCCTGAAAACCTCGAAGGACATCGAATGACCCAGATTGCCGAACTGGCTGACCTGAGCCTTGCCGACCTGCAATCGGCGTATCGCGAGGGGCGCACCGGCCCCGTGGCCGTCACGCGAGCGATGCTGGATCAGGCGGCGGCCGTGAACGACACGCTTCACGCGCTTTATGACCTGCGTCCCGACGCCGCCATGGACGAGGCCGAGGCGGCCGAGGCCCGCTGGGCCTCCGGCACGCCGCTGTCCCCCGTCGACGGGATCCCGGTGACGATCAAGGACAGCGTGCCCGCGATCGGCATGCGCTGGCATCACGGATCGGCGCTGCATGGGGCAGGGATCCTCGGCAAGGCCGATGGCATCCCGACCCGCAAGCTGAAGGCGGCCGGGGCGATCATCCTGGGCAAGGGCACGATGCCCGACTTCGGGCTCAGCGGCTCGGGCGTCTCGGGCTCGCACGGGATCGTGCGCAACCCCTGGGGCACGGCCTGGAACACCGGCGGATCCAGCGCAGGGGGCGGTGCCTCCATCGCTGCTGGCGTCGGCATGATGTCGGTGGGCTCGGACATTGCCGGATCGGTGCGCCTGCCCGCCTGCCATTGCGGGCTGGCGGCGCTGAAACCCACGCAGGGGCTGATCCCGCATGCCCCGGCCTCGACCGTGCGGTCGGCCGGGCCGATTACCCGCCGCGCCGCCGACCTGCAGGTCTGGACCGCGCTCCTGGCCGGGCCCGATGCCGGCGACCGCTATTCCGTGCCGCTTCTGGGCACCGATCCCGCCCCGGGCTGGGAGAGGGACCTGACCGTGGGCGCCTGCGCCGATTTCGGCTTTGGCCCCGCGGTCGAACCGGCGGTGCAGGCGGTCTTCGACACGGCCCTGCAGGCGCTGGCCCGGATCGTCGGACGGACGAGGCGGGTGACGGCGTCCTACGGCTTCGACGCCTATCTGCCGATCGACGATTCCCTGAAGCTGCGCGGCTGGTACGAATACGCCGCCGCGGATGCCGAACATCGGGAAAAGGCCCCCGCCGAACTGGTCGACTGGTTCGCCGAGGCTGCGGACTGGACCCCCGCCCGCATCCGCGAATTCGAGACCGGTATCGAACGCGGCGTCGCCGGGACGGTCGCCCTGCTGGACGGGGTCGATTTCCTGCTGACGCCGGTGATGCCGCTGGTCAACTGGCCGGCCGAGGACCGCGGGCCCGTCTTCGGCATGCCGCTTCGTCACACGACCTTTACCGCCCCCTTCAATCAGTCGGGGCATCCCGCGATCTCGCTTCTTGGGGGCTTCGACGGGAACGGGCTGCCGGTGGGGGTACAACTGGTCGGCCACCGGCTGGACGACCTGCGGCTGATGGCGCTGGCCACGCTGCTGGAAACCGAACTGGGGGCGATGAAGGCCGCGGGCCGGAGCTGGCCCACGACACCAATCGTCAGCCATCGCTGACTTTGGCTGCAAATAGGAAGGATAACCTTATGTCCGACAGGAAGAGCCAGGCGCAGGGCTTTGCCGCAACGGCCCTGGGCGCCGCCCCCGAGAGCTTTGTCAACCCGCTGACCGTCCTGGCCTCGCCCGCCTGGCGCGGTATCGAGGGCGACATCTGGCGCGCCGGGGCAGGGGCCAAGACCGCCATCATCAAACAGTACCACCCGGATACCGCCTTCTATGTCGATCCCGCGAAAGCCATCGCCGCGGCGCGTCACGCGGGCGACACCGGTGCCGGCCCGGTCGTGCTGGCCGACGATGTGGACGCCGGCCTGATCGCCTTTGAAGCGCTGCCGGACACGTGGCGGTGCAGCGGCCTGCAGGATGCGGTCGTGCCGGAACTCCGCGCGGCCACCATCGCCGCGAAAAAGACCTTCCAGTCGGGCTCGCGTCTGGGTTTCACCGCATCGATCTTCGACGAGATCGCGACGCTGGCTGCCTTGGCGGCCCGGCTTGAGGCCCCGACCCATCCCCATCTGGCCGCTTTCCTGACGGTGATCGGCGAGGCCGGGGCGCGCATCAGGGCCTGCGACATGGACCTGAGGCCCTGCCACCGTGACGGCAACACCGCCAACCTGATGATCGGTCCCGACGCAGGGGTGAAGCTGGTCGACTTCGACCTTTCGGCCGACACCGACCCTTACGAGGACATCGGCTGCTGGCTCATGGAGTTCTTCGATTGCGAGCCCGAGGCCCGCGCGGGTTTTGAGGAATGGGAAGGCCGCTTCGATGAAGGCTTGTTCCAGCGCGCGATGCTTTACGGCATGGCGGACGATCTGCGCTGGGGCTTGATCGGGTCGATCATGGCGGTGACCTCGCCCCGCACCACGCTGGAATTCGCGAAATACGCGTCGTGGCGGTTCCTGCGCCTGTCGACCATGGCCCTTGGGTCGCAAGCCGCCGACCGTTTGCGCCGGGCCGCATGAAGGAGATCGAAAGATGAGTGCTGCAACCGAAGAACAGGTCACCCGTGCTATCGCCAGTGTGCCCGGCTGGACGCCCGAGACCGTGAAGGCCCGGCCGCTGGTGGGCGGACTTCTGAACTCGAACTGGCTGGTCGAGCATGAAGAGACCACCTATTTCATGAAGGTCTTCGGCGTCGGGTCGGAAAACTTCGTGAACCGGGAGCTGTCGATACAAGCCGCGCGCACCGCCAATGCGCTGGGCGTGGCGCCCGGCGTCGTCCATTACGACAGCGCAACCGGGGTCGAAGTGTTCGAGTTCCTGACCGATTACCGGGCCTCGACCAATGCCGACTTCGTCCGCAGGGATTTCATGTCCGCGGTGATCGGCCTGTATCGCCAGTACAACGCGGGCGAGGCGCTGCCGGTGGCTCTGTTGCAAATTATTCCTGAGT
>NZ_VCBQ01000158.1:0-7654 GCF_006386455.1 Paracoccus sp. FO-3
CCTCGCTGCGCGCGGCGGGCGCTGCGGCGCTGCGGCTGAACGCGCCCGCCGCGGCGCTGGCCTGCACCTTGCGGATCAGCGCCTCGGGGTCGGGCAGGTCGGCGACATGGGTCAGGCGGATGATCGCCATCTCGGCCGCCATCATCGCGTTCGGGGCCTGGCCCACCTCTTCCAGCGCCTTCAGCAGCATCTGCCACAGCCGGGTCAGCGCCCGCATCGGCACCTTTTCCGCGATCTGCTGGCCGCGGGCGCGTTCGTCCGGGCCGATGGTCGGGTCGTCCAGCGCCTCGGGCGTGATCTTCACGATCGAGACCCAATGCGTGATCTCGGCCAGGTCGCGCAGGACCGCCATCGGGTCGGCGCCATCGGCATATTGCGCCTGCAACTCGGCCAGGGCCTCGGCGGCGGCGCCGCGCAGGATCATGTCGAAGAGGTCCAGCACCCGGCCGCGGTCCGCCAGTCCCAGCATGGCGCGGACCTGCGTCGCCGTCGTCTCGCCCGCGCCATGGCTGATCGCCTGGTCCAGCAGGCTGGTCGCGTCGCGGGCCGAGCCCTCGGCGGCGCGGGTGATCAGCGCCAGCGCGTCCTCGGTGATCTCGGCGCCTTCCGCCGTCGCGATGCGGCGCAGCAGCGCGATCATCACCTCGGGCTCGATGCGGCGCAGGTCGAAACGCTGGCAGCGCGACAGAACCGTGACCGGCACCTTGCGGATCTCGGTGGTGGCAAAGATGAACTTCACATGCGGCGGCGGTTCTTCCAGCGTCTTCAGAAGCGCGTTGAAGGCGCTGGTCGAAAGCATGTGGACTTCGTCGATGATATAGATCTTGTAGCGGGCCGAGGCGGCGCGATAGTGAACCGATTCAATGATTTCGCGGATGTCGTTCACGCCGGTTCTGGATGCGGCGTCCATCTCCATCACGTCGACGTGCCGGCCTTCCGAGATCGCCACGCAATGCTCGCAGACCCCGCAGGGCTCGGTCGTCGGGCCGCCCTGGCCGTCGGGGCCTGTGCAGTTCAGCCCCTTGGCGATGATGCGCGCCGTGGTGGTCTTGCCGGTGCCGCGGATGCCGGTCATCACGAAGGCCTGCGCGATGCGGTCCGCGGCGAAGGCATTCTTCAGCGTCCGCACCATCGCGTCCTGGCCGACCAGGTCGGCAAAGGTCTCGGGGCGGTATTTCCGCGCCAGCACCTGGTAGTTCCGTTCGCTCTCGCTCATGCCTCGGCCTTTGTTGACCGGCGCAGATTAGCGGCGCGGACGGGGGGCGGCAACCGCCCTTAGGCGGGCTGCCAGTCGAAGGCCAGTTCCTCGCGGAAGGCGAAGCGGGCGATGTGGCTGTCGACGATGTGGCGCATATGGGCGGTGGTGTCCTCGGGCGCCTCCAGCCGGATTTCCAGCGCCTCGGGCGTGGCGGTCAGGGTCACGATGCGATCCTCGGGCATCGCGATGCGGCCCTGGGCGGGGTCGAAGGCGACCTCGAACTTGTGCGCCCAATGCTTGCAGAGCTGCTGCAGGTAGCGGCTGCCGTTCGGCGTCGCCACGCGGCAGGTCGAAAGGATGACGGTCTGGGACATGGTCTTTCCTGTCTTGCGGGTCCGGCTGGCGGCGGCTGGCGGACATGGAAGGGTCACGAAACGGTGAGCGGGCTCGGCCCGGACTCGGCCCGGACCCGGTGTCCCCCATATAACCCGGATGAGGCGACGTTCAATCCTGCTTGCCCTGCCGCTGCTGGCCCTGCCGCGCCTGGCGCCGGCCTCGCCGCGCGAGGTGCTCGAGGCGGCGGACCTGCCGCAATTGCGCGCCGTCGCCGTCTGGCGCGACGGCGAGGAGGTGGCGGCGCGCGGCTTCGGCGGCTTCACGCCCGACCGGGCGACGAACATCAAGTCGGCCTCGAAATCCATCGTCTCGGCGCTGGCGGGCATCGCCATCGCGCGCGGGCTGTTTTCCGGCACCGACCAGCCGGTGGCCGAGCTGCTGCGTGCCGACCTGCCTGCCGACCCCGACCCGCGCCTGGCGCGGCTGACGCTGGGGCACCTGCTGTCGATGCAGGCGGGCCTGCAGCGCCAGTCCGGGCCGAACTACGGCCGCTGGGTCGGCAGCCGCAACTGGGTGCGCGCCGCGCTGGCCGCGCCCTTCGTCGCCGATCCGGGGCAGGGGATGCTTTACTCCACCGCCTCGACGCATCTGGTCTCGGCCATGCTGGCGCGCGCCTCGGGGCGCTCGACGCTGGCGCTGGCGCGGGACTGGCTGCGCATCCCCGGCTTCGCCATCGCCGCATGGGACCGTGATCCGCAGGGCATCCATCTGGGCGGCAACCAGATGGCGATGAGCACCCGCAGCCTCCTGGCCTTCGGCGCCGCCTATGCCGCGGGCGGGCAGGGCGTGATCCCGCCGCGCTGGATCGAGGCCAGCTGGCAGCCGCGCACCCGCTCGATCTTCAACGGCGAGGCATATGGCTATGGCTGGTTCATCAGCCGCATCGGCGGCCGGCCGGTGCGCTATGGCTGGGGCTATGGCGGGCAGATGATCTACGTGTTTCCCGGCCGGGTGCCGGTCGCCATCGCCATGACCTCGGACCCCGACCAGCCCTCGGCCCGCTCGGGCTATCGCACCGAGCTGCATGCGCTGGCCGGCCGGCTGGTGGCGGCGCTGTGATTTCCCGGCCGTTTCTCCGTTGCGAAAATACTCCGGGGGAGGCCCGCAGGGCCGGGGGCAGCGCCCCCATCCCGCCCCCGTCCGCCCCCCGTTGACCCGGAGGCTGGCGCGGCATATCTGCCCCCTCATGGCACGCGCACCGCTTTTGCAACTCACCGATATTTCCCTGACGTTCGGCGGCAATCCCGTCTTCGACGGGCTGAACCTGACCGTCCAGCAGGGCGACCAGCTGGCGCTGGTCGGCCGCAACGGCTCGGGCAAGTCCACGCTGATGAAGGTCATGGCCGGGCTGGTCGAGCCCGACAGCGGCGAGGTCGTCACCCCCGCCGGCATCCATGTCGGCTACATGGAGCAGGATCCCGACCTGTCGGGCTTTGCCACCCTGGGCGATTTCGCCCGCGCCGGCCTTGGCGACGCCGAGGGCTACCGCGTCGAGATGGCGGCCGAGGGGCTGAAATTCGACCCCGACCGCCCGACAGCCACCGCCTCGGGCGGCGAGCGGCGGCGGGCGGCGCTGGCCCGGCTTCTGGCCGAGGCGCCGGAACTGATGCTGCTCGACGAGCCGACCAACCATCTCGACATCGAGGCGATCGGCTGGCTGGAAGAGCAGCTTTCCACGACCAGGGCCGGCTTCGTGCTGATCTCGCACGACCGCGCCTTCCTGCGGGCGCTGACGCGGGCGACGCTGTGGATCGACCGCGGCGAGGTGCGCCGGCAGGACAAGGGCTTCGAACATTTCGAGGATTGGCGCGAAACCCTCTGGGCCGCCGAGGACGAGGCGCGCCACAAGCTCGACCGCAAGATCAAGGCCGAGGCCCGCTGGGCGGTCGAGGGCATCAGCGCCCGGCGCAAGCGCAACCAGGGCCGGGTGCGCGCGCTGGCCGCGCTGCGCGAGGAACGCGCCGGCCAGATCCGCCGCCAGGGCACGGCGGCGATGGAACTGGACGCGGGGCCGCAATCCGGCAAGCGGGTGATCGACGCCAGGGGCATCTCCAAGTCCTTCGGCGAGCGGGGGATCCTGAAGCCCTTCGACCTGCGGGTTCTGCGCGGCGACCGCGTGGCCTTCGTCGGCCCGAACGGCGCCGGCAAGACCACGCTGATCAAGATGCTGACCGGCGAGATCGCGCCCGATACCGGCGAGGTCAGGCACGGCACCAACCTGGAAATCGCGGTCTTCGACCAGGCGCGGAGCGCCATAGACGAGACGGTGACGCTGTGGGACGCGCTGGCGGGCGACCCGTCCATGCGGGTTTCCGGGCGCTCGGACCAGGTGATGGTGCGCGGCAACCCGCGCCATGTCGTGGCCTATCTCAAGGATTTCCTGTTCGACGAGGCGCAGGCGCGCGCGCCCGTCGGCAGCCTCTCGGGCGGGGAAAAGGCGCGGCTTTTGCTGGCGCGAATCATGGCCCGGTCCTCGAACCTTCTGGTGCTGGACGAGCCGACCAACGACCTCGACGTCGAGACGCTGGACCTGCTGCAGGACATCCTGGGCGACTATGACGGCACCGTGCTGCTGGTCAGCCACGACCGCGACTTCATCGATCGCGTGGCCACGACCACGGTGGCGATGGAGGGCGACGGTCGCGCCACGATCTATCCCGGCGGCTGGTCCGACTATCGCGCGCAGCGCCCGCAGGCGACCCCCGCGCCCGAGCCGACCCGGCCGGTCCCCGCCAAGCCCGCGCAGGTCGCGCCCGCGCCCAAGGCCGAGGCGGCGCGCGCCGGGCTCAATTTTTCGGAACGCAAGCGGCTGGAGACGCTGCCGGCCGTGATCGAGCGGCTGGAGGCCGAGATCGGCAAGCTGACCGAGTTCCTGGCCCAGCCCGACCTGTTCCAGACCGCCCCGGCCAAGTTCGCCAAGGCCAGCGACGCCCTGGTCGAACGCCAGCAGGCGCTGGCCGCCGCCGAGGAGGAATGGCTGGACCTGGCCGAGCGCGACCAGGGCTGAAGCGACCGAATATCCGGCCGCGCGCAGACAGCCCTTGCATTTTTGCGCTTTGCCCCCCATGTTCTGCGGGCTAGGTTATTTCTTCCGCATCCTGTCTCCTTTCCGGCTTCAGACTATGCTTCGATCTGACTGAGCCGGGCCGTCGCATGTCGCGGACGGTATTACTCTAAGGAGACATCACGATGGCCAATGGCACCGTGAAATGGTTCAACGCCACCAAAGGCTTCGGCTTCATCGCCCCCGCAGAGGGCGGCAAGGACGTGTTCGTCCACATCTCGGCCCTCGAGCGGGCGAACATCCGTCAACTCGATGACGGCCAGGCCGTGACCTTCGAAATCGAAACCGGCCGCGACGGCCGTCAATCGGCGCGCGACCTGGCGCTGGCCTGATCCGGCCCCCGATTTCAAGACAGATGGTCCGACCGATCCTGGTCGGACCAACCTTATCGGAGGCTCGCATGGCACCCAAGGACCGACTGAAGGGACTTTTCCGCGAGCCGACGCCGCTGACGGCGATGGATCGGACCACCTCCGAGGCCAGGCAGATCATCAGCGAGCAGACCCAGCGTCGCCAGGAGCTGACCGCAAGCCTGCGCGCGGCGCGGCTGGCCAGGGAAGCCGCCGACGGCGGGACAGCGGGCAAGAAGCGCAAGAAATAGACGCCTCGCGCGTCACGGGTCTTGCGTAGTTCCTCCTGACCGCCCCCATATTATCCCCTTATCGCGGCTGGTCCCATCGGGCCTTTCCCGGCGCAACCGGGCGAGGGTCGGGTGGGGGCGGCCCAATAATCTCAAGAAAAAAAGGCAAGACAAACATGGCAAGAACATCGAACAGGCGCGTCAATCGCCGCAAGATCACGCAAAGACAGCAGGACCGCCGCCGGCTGGCGATCATGTTCCTGAACAAGCAGATCGAAGCCTCGGCCGCTGCCGGGCGCGAGGGCAAGGCGGCCTCCGCCTCCTGAATCGTCAGGCGGCCGGTCAGCGTTCCAGGACCAGCCGGTTCCCCTCGATGCTGACACGGGCAAAGCGCGACAGGTAGGACATGCCCATCAGCGATTGCTCGAGTTCGGCGCGCAGCACCACCGCAGGAACGCGGGTGTCGCGGATCTCGCCGATGGCGACCGAATCGAGCAGCACGGTTGCGGTCTGGACGATGCCGTTCGCGGTGCGGGCCTGGCCGGCATAGGCCAGCGCCTCGGGGACGATGCCGACGCGGGCGGCGTCCCTGGGCCCCAGCGCGATGCTGGTGGCGCCGGTGTCGATGACGAAGCGCACCGGGGTGCCGTTTACCTGCGCGGTCAGGTGGTAATGGCCGTCATTGCCGACCGGCACCTCGATCCGGCCGCCTTCCAGCATCCGTGCCTGCGGCGAGATGGTGCCGCGGATGTCGTCCCAAAGCCCGGCCAGCGCCACCGCGCCCAGGAAGATCAGCCCCCAGGCCGCCGCCTGCCGCAGCGTCTGCCCCGGCCGGACGCGCAGCTCGACCAGCAGGAAGCCGCCGACGGCGACCAGCAGCAGCACCAGATAGGCGATCCGGCCGAATTCCTCGCCCATCATACCAGCCCCGAACCCTTGAGCCCGTCGATCACGAACTGGATCGACAGCGCCGCCAGCAGCATGCCGAAAAGCCGCGTGACCACCATGGTCCCGGTGCGGCCCAGCACATGCGCGATGGGCCCGGCCACGGCGAAAAGCGCGGCGGCGATGCCCAGGACCGCCAGCATGACCAGGTGGATCATCAGCGTATGGGCGGGGCCGGGGTTCTGCCCGACCAGCAGGATCATCGAGGCCAGCGCCCCCGGACCGGCCAGCAGCGGCGTCGCGAGCGGAAAGACCGAAGGATCGTCGTCATCGTCCCTGGCCTGGCCCTCGCGCCGCTCGGTGCGGCGTTCGAACAGCATGTCCAGCGCGGTCAGGAACAAGAGCAGCCCGCCGGCGATGCGGAAGGCGGACAGCGAGATGCCGATGCCGGTCAGGATCGCCTCGCCCGCAAGGCCGAAAAGCGTCATCAGCGCCGCAGCGATGGCCAGGGCCCGCCAGCCGATCCGCCGCCGCCGCTGCGGCGTCATGTCGCGGGTCAGGGCGATGAACAGCGGCGCAAGCCCCACCGGGTCGATCACGACGAACAGCGTGACAAAGGCGCTGATGATCTGGGTGCTTTCCATGGCGGGCGGTATGGCGTGGAACCTGGGCAGGGGCGAAGCGCGGCGGCGGGGCAAACGGCGCGATCACGCGTTTGGGGCTTTCGAAGAGGGCGATCCCGACCTATATCGGGACAGATGGATGCACCGCAAGGCCCAGGGGCCTGCCACGGAGGAAAACAGATGCACGCACCTTCACCCATGGCGCTATTGCTGATCGCAATCGTCGTTCTGGTTCTTTTCGGGCGCGGCAAGGTCTCGTCCCTGATGGGCGAGGTCGGCAAGGGGATCACTGCCTTCAAGAAAGGCGTCAAGGAAGGCGCCGAGGATATCGACGCCGCCGCCCACAGCGAGCCCAAGGAACTGGAGCAGCTGAAGACCGCCGACGACATCGAGCGCGCCCGCGCCGACCTGGCCGCCGAACGCGCCAAGCTTGACGCCGAGCGCGCCCGCACCGGCGCCGACAGCGCGCTGCGCGACGTGACGCCGACCGACACGACCAAGCTCTGATCCCCCGGCCCGACGGTCATGTTGGATATCGGCTGGAGCGAGTTGCTTCTGATCGGCGTGGTGGCGCTGATCGTCATCGGACCCAAGGATCTGCCCAAGCTGTTTCACACGCTGGGCCGGATCACCGCGCGCGCGCGCTCGATGGCGCGCGAGTTCAGCAGCGCGATGGAGGATGCGGCCAAGAGCTCGGGCCTTGACGACGCGGCCAAGACGCTCAAGGACGTGAACGCGCTGAGCTCGAAACGCGCGCTGGGGCTTGACGCGCTGGAACGCGCGACCGAGCGGTTCGAGAAATGGGATCCGCTGAACCCCAAGGACGAGGCCGGCCGCAAGGCGCCCGTCCCCGATCCCTCGGCCCCGCTGCCGCCGCAGCCCGCGGCGAACGGCAGCGACGCGCCTGC
>NZ_VCBQ01000159.1:0-7549 GCF_006386455.1 Paracoccus sp. FO-3
GATAGGGCATCACCACAAGGAGGCCAGTCATGGCTGATATTCATTCGGAAAACACCGCAGATGCGACTGTCGAGGCGGCGCGTGTCGCTCTGATCGCGGCGCAAAACGACCAGTTCCGCACCACATGGGGCGCTGACTTCACCGTTCCCGGCCAGATCGTCATGACGCGCGGCGTGGCCGCACTGTCGCACGAGGCACAAGTGGCGATCATGGTCGCGGTCATGCAGTTTTCCGAGTTCACCGAGGACAACGACCCTTACGGCACCCACGATTTCGGCATCTTCACCGTGGCCGAAGGCGAACGCGAGGTTCGGCTTTACTGGAAAATCGACCTCTACGACGCGGGCTATGAGTTCGGTTCCGACGATTGCACGGACACCGCCAAGACCCGCCGCGTGCTGACCATCCTTCTGCCCGAGGAATACTGAGTTCGGTTGCGGGGTCTCTCCCTGCCCCGCGCCGAGGCTGGCCTGTCGAGCAGGCCCAAGGGAGGGGCGGCAAGCGCCTCTCCCACCCCTCACCACAACGGAAAGGAAGGTGAAATCAATGAGCAATGAAACCATGAAGCGCCGCATTGCCGAGGCTTGGGCGCTTCTCAGGAAGGGCGATCACTTTGGCATCGGACGCCGCTTCCTGATCCAGCACGGGGCCATCTAAGCCCCCTCGCCTCAGCCCGTCAGGGCTGGGGCACCGATAACACAAAAACTCACCACACGACAAGGATAAGACCCATGACAAAGCAAGAGACGATCATCGCCCCCATCGAACAGGTTCCCTTCGATGATCTGTATGTTTCCGACCTGAACCCGCGCACCGTGTTCAGCCCCGAGGGGATCGAGGCACTGGCAGAGAATATCCGCCAGCTTGGCCTGATCCAGAACCTCGCAGGGCTGCGCGATGAAACCGGCAAGGTTGGCATCGTGGCCGGAGGCCGGAGGCTTCGCGCCCTGGCTCTGCTGCAAGACGATCCGCGCTTCGCTACGGTTTCCGTGAAGATCGCACCCGATCAGGCGACCGCCGAGATTTGGGCATCGAGCGAGAACCACCACCGCGAGCAACCCCATGCCGCCGATGAAATCCGCGAATATGGCAGCATGGCCGAGCGGGGCGTTCCGGTTCCCTCCATCGCCATCGCGTTCGGCGTCAATGAAAAGCACGTCTATCGCCGCTTGAAGCTGGCAAGCCTGCCGGTGTCGGTTCTGGACGCCTTGAAGGCCGGGGAAATCACCCTGTCGAACGCCGCCGCCTTCACCGTCAGCGAGGACGAGGCGAACACGCTGGCCGTGCTGGAAAAGGTGCGGGGCGAGGGCTACAGCGATCACCAGATCAAGCAGATGCTCAAACCGGACTCGGTGCGCAGCACGGATCGGCGCGTGAAGTTTGTTGGCCTTGAGGCTTACGAGGCCGAGGGCGGGCGCGTCACTGGCGACCTTTTCGCAGACCAGACCTATTTCGATGATGTTGCCCTGCTGGACGAACTGTTCAAGGCGAAGCTGAAAGCCACCGCCGAGGCCATGACCGGCGACGGTTGGAAATGGGCCGAGGCGATGGAGACCACCTATCTCGGTTATTACGAGATCGAGGAACGGAAGCTGGACCGCATCTATCGGGATGAAGGGACGCTCACCGAAGAGCAGTCAGAGCGTTACGACGAACTGGCGGAATTGGCCGAAGGTGAGGTTCTGGACGCCGAGGGCGAGGCCGAACTGGCGGCGCTGCAAGCCGTGTTGGATGGTGCATTCAGCGCCGAACAGAAGGCCGTTTCGGGCGTCCTTGTCTACGTCAACCAGAGCGGCGAGGTTCAGACCGCCGAGGGGCTGGTGACGCGCGAGGACCGGGCCGCCGCCATCGAGGCCGGTTTCCTGCGCAAGTCCAGCCATTCGAGCGCCGAGGCCGAGCCGAAATCCCCTATCAGCCAGAAGCTGCGCGACGACCTGTCCCGTGTCGCACAGGGCGCACGGCAACATGCGGTGTTGCGCGATCCCGATCTGCTGATCGACCTTCTGGCCTACCAGTTGAGCCACGCCCTGCGCTGGAACGATCCGCTTGGCATTGCCACGACCGAGGTTCCGAACTGGCCTTCGACCGAGGCCGAGGGCTATGCCCTTGACGAGCGCCTGACCAGCAACCCGCCGCGCGATATGTGGGATGCGAAAGACCTTGGCGCATCCTTCCGCGCGTTTCGCAAGAAAGGCCCGGAGCATGTGCGCGGTGAACTGGTCCGGTTCCTTGCCGCTCAATATCGGGGCGGCGACGAGAAGCTGGCCGCGATGATCGACAAGGAGACGCAGCCGAATATCCGCGAAGTCTGGACCCCCAATGCGGCGAACTTCTTTTCCCGCGTCGGTGGCCCCTACCTCAACGATCTGTGGCGCGATCTGTTGGACCTGTCCGACGATCACCCGACCGCCACGACCTTCGCCAAGCTGAAAAAGGGCGAGAAGGCCGACAAGCTGGAAGCCCTGTTCCGTGGCGACCACGATCTGCGCAGCGCCCTCGGCGTCACCGACGAGCAGGCCGCGAAGATCGGCGCATGGCTGCCTGAAGGCATGAAGTGAGATCGAGGGCGGGGCGTCAGCGCCCCGCCCACCGATGGAGGTTCCCATGAGATTCAAGCGTTCACCCCGACACCCGTTCACCGACACGCCCCGCAAGCGGGCCGCGCTGCGCCGGAAACAGCGCCTTGAGCGTGAGGCCCTTCCGTTGCTGGCCGATCAGATTGCCGAGGCACAGCCGAGCGAGGACCGCGTTATGGCAGACCGCGCACTGGCATGGTCCGAACAGGAAGTCAGGGACCGTCGCGCACGGGCAGAGAAGTGGCATGAAGCCCGCCGCCAGATCGACGCCCTGCCCGGCGATGAGCGCCGCGCCGTGCGGCGGGCATGGGACTGCGCCCCATACCCCGCCGACCCGTCTTATCTGTTGAGCGTCCTGCACAGCTACAGCCAAGGCAGGATCGACTTGAAACGCCCGCCTTTCCCGCTGTCGCGCACCGACGCCTCGGGCGCGAGGATCGCGAACCTGTTCGCTTCATCTGATCTGTTCGTGACGATCCTCAAGGCGCGGGAGATTGCCGCCGATCCTGACCGTCACCCGCTGGCGGAACGTCACGCAGCCTATCACCATCTGCAACTGGCGGCATCGAAGAACAAGGATCGCGACCGCGCCGCCCAGGATCGCGTGTTGGCCTCGCAGCTATTCCTTCGCCTCGGAGAATTGGAGAACGCCCATGCCTGATTTCACCGCCCACCGTCATCCGGTCCTCGCCGTGCGCTGCCCCGATTGCGGCAGAGCGCCCGGCGTCTGGTGCCGCCGCCCGAGCGGCCACATGGCGAGCGACTTTCATCACAGCCGCAAGGTGGAGGCGGATCGCGTCTTCATCGACCAGCACGGACCTGACGCCAGCATCCTGCGCGACGGCGACGGATGGATCATTGATCCACGCGGGCGCGTCGGCATTCGGCCACAGCCCGAGCAACTGGCTTTGTTCTGAGGGATATTCATGGCGCTGGCGAGAACTGATCGACTGTGCTACGACTGGAACTAAAGGAGAACTTAGATGTTTGATCGCCGCGCTCACGCTGAAGAAATCATTGCCGACCTGATCGGCAAGATGTGGAACTGGTTCTTTATCGGAGCTGCTGGCGCGGCCATCGTGATCGCCGCTTGCATCGCGTTCTTCGTCGGGGTCAACGTCCCCAATCTGATTTACTGGATCGGCACAGCCATCGCCTTCGGGTGCTTCGCACAAGCCGCCAATCTGTCGAACGAAATTCGGAGCCGCCGCGCGCATCTTTGACGCCGGGCAGGCCAGCTTTTTGAGAATATCCTTGTGGTGAGGATAACACTGGCCCCGCTCGCGCGGGGCCTCTTTTTTCCAGGGACCGACATTCAGGACGATCATGCACGACGACGACGAAACCACCTTCAAGGATAGCCTCGATCTGCTTCAGTATCGCATGGCCGAGATCGTCTTTCGTCCGGGCCGTGTCGTCCGGGCCTGCTGGCGCGGGGGGCGACCGACGATCAACCGCTATATGCTGGCCTTCCTGACTGTGTTCCTGCCTGCCCTCGGATTCGGCATTGTCATGGGATGGGCCATGAGCGGGTCCGAGCATTTCCTGTTCGGCGCAGAACGGACATTCACCCGGCAGCTTGGCGAGGCGTTCATGCTGATCTGGATGATTGCCGTTCTCTACCTGCTCGCCATCGGCATCACGATTATCGTCATGGGCTGGTTCCGAAAGGGGCCGCGCCGAGGGTGATGCCCGGTGTGGCGGGACTGCGCCCCGCCGCACCGGCCTTGCGCTACCCGCGCAGGGGCCGCTTCGCGGCTTGGCCGTCAGCACCAACCCTGCCGCCTGCCCCCATTGTATTCCCGCGCCAGCCCTTCCCCGATCAGGATACCGGCCACATCCGCACGACCGATATAAAGCCGCGCAAGCCCTCGGTCATATCGGTCACGGCCCGGCAACACGATCAGTTCCACCAGCTCGCCGGAGCCGATCAGCTCGCGCAAGCGCCTCGTCGCCTCGTCACCAAGCGCCTTTTCATATGCACATTGCGGATCGTAGGTTTCCGGCGTGTCGAGACCGACAAGCCGGAACCGCTCACCGCCCAGGTCAATCGTGTCGCCGTCGATCACATAGACTGAAGCCGGATTGATCGGCTCCGCCGCCGTCCCGGTGTCGATCGACAGCAAGGCCGCGACGATCATCGCACCTATTGCCGCAACTCCAAACAAGCGCCTGCGTCGCGCATGTCGTCCGCGTCTCGATCCAGTTTCTCGCCGCCAGTTTCGCAAGCCGCTCTGCCCTCTTCCGTTCCTGTGCCGGTTGTCGCTAGGCCGCCATCGGGTTTTCCTTGACCCATTTGCCGCTGCGCAGATGAGCATCCGTCGCCCCAGGTTTCGACCGTCGCCGTGATTGTCCTTGCAGTATGAATCGAGCCTCTGTCGAGATCCACACGCCGCCGCCTTCCTTGATCTGAAACCGACACTGAAATTCGTGCAACCCAGGTATTCACACGTCTCCTTGGCCCGTGTTTCTCAAACGGAACATTGCTTGTTCCTCTCTTAGCGACCGTCCGGGGCTAACGCCCCGCCCTTCAATCAAAAAATCGGTTTCCGCTTTGCGGACCCTCCGATTTTTGGTTTGATCGCATCGAGGACCAGCATGACCGTTTTTCATCGAAACACTAAGATACCAAGGAGACTAAAAATGAATACCTTCGCAGAGTTTGAAATCATCGGTCGGGTCGGTCAGATCAAGGAAGGCAACGGCGTCCTCTGGGTTTCCATCGCCGCCGAGTATGGCCGCAAGGACAATCACGGCGACTTTCAGTCGAAACCCTTCTGGAACGACGTGAGCATCTTCAACGAGAACGTCATCAAATGGGTCAAGGAAAACACCGTCAAAGGCGACCTGGTTCGCGCGACCGGCACCATCCGCTCCGAGAGCTACGAGACCAATAGCGGCGAAACCCGCCACGGCGTGAAACTGGCCTGCGACAACTTCTCCAACCTGGCCCACATGATCCGCAAGCAGATGGAGCGGCAACAGGCGGGCTGACCGCCCGGGCGGGCCTCGCGGCCCGCCTGCCCTTCGGGCGCGGCGCTGCGCCCCGACCAATCGGCCGCCCCCATCGAGAGGGCGGCCGATCGCGCTTCACAGCCTTCAGCTCCGAACCGCCGACAAGCGGCAATGCGACACTGGACCCCCTGCGAAGGTGCAGGGTCTGCCTCCTTGAAAAACAGCGGCCACTCTACACGGCGCGGCGAGCCGTCAACACCAAGCCCTTCGGGGCGCTGCGCGCGTGTTGACGGCCCGCCTTTCCCGCCGTGTCACCGAGCCTCGTTTTTTCAATCAGGAGACAGACCATGAAATTCATTCGCAAGCGTTCCATCAAACTTCGTCGCATCGCCGCTCGCCGGCTCCGTGCCATCCGCAAGCTGCTGCGCGCAATCGACCTCAGCCTTACGATCTCGATCAACCTCGGCTTCCTGAAGGTCGGGATCACCCTCAAGCGCCGCCCCGAGTAGGGCGGCTGCAACGGCCAGGCCCTCCGGGGCTTGGCCTTTTCTGCATTTCATCTTCCCTGAAATATCCTCGGGGGAGCGCCGCGAGGCGCGGGGGCAGACGGCCCCTCTTACCCCTCGGGGCAGATGCGCCGCAGCGCCGCCATTCCATCCGTAATGGCCGGGCCGCTCGGCACCTGAAGCTGGCCCAGGTTCTCAGTGACGGCCGCCGCCGCCGCCAAGGCGTCGTCATCGCCGCTCGTTGCCAGATGCGCCAGCATGGCAGCCTGGTTCTGAAGCATGTTGCCCGTCACTTCGATGTTGGCGATGTTCGCCTGCACCATCTGCGTCATGGCCGCGCTCACCAGCTCACAATCGTCAGCCGCGCCTTCCTGCGCATGAGCTGCTGCTGCGCCAAGCAGATATGCCACCGCTGGCAGGCTTCGCATCAGGTTTGTCGCGCTCAGTTTCATCGAAAGCTCCTTTCTTCCGACCTCAAGCGAGATCGGTCTTTGCAAAATCATCGCCCTTGTAGAGAAGCGCCGCACGGTATCCCTTCGCGCAGGCATATGCGAAGCAATCCCCGAAATTCAGATCGGCCTCGTGACCCACCGCCTTGCCATAGGTCCGAGCCGCTTCAAGAGCGCCACCGCCAAGGCTGTCCGAAATCATCACGCTTTTCGCGCGGGCCTCGCTGAAGAACAGATCGACGGCCGCTCGCGCGGCCTCGATCTGGTCGGCGTCGGGCGTCTTGTGCTTGCCCGACCGCGACCGGGCAAGTCCAACAACCGCCTCGAACCGCGCCAGCGGTGAAAACAGCGGTTGCTTGTCGCTGGCCGCCAACCGCTTCACCAGCTCGTCAGAGCCAGGTTCACGGTTCAGAATGGCTATGACTGCCGAGGCGTCGATGAACATCACTCTTCACCCCACATCGCATCAGCGTCGGCTTTTGCGTCATAGTCGGGATCGACTGGCCCAACCTGGTCGGCAAGATTCCGTGCAGCTTCAAGACGTTCCATGAGCGGAACTTGATCTTTCGCCGCCGTGATGGCAGCCTGCAACGCAGCTCGAACCGCTTCCGTCTTGTTGTCTGCGCCGGTCAGCTTCATCGCCTCCACAGCAAGCGCGTTCACCGTTTCATCCCTGATGAAAAGACCCGCCATTTTCGCATATCCCTTGCCGTATATCCGTATATGCCGTAATGTATATGCAGCGTAGGCAAAGTCAATGGGGCTTAGCAAGGAAGGATGGCGTTTATGGAAGTGACCGGATGGATCAGTTTTGACGACCGCAGCCCTACAGAGGAGGAGCAGGATTCAGATCGCGTCCTTGGGTATTTCGTCATCTACGATCACAAAGGCCGAGCCGCTTCCGATTTCTTTGGGAAAATTTTCTGGGACGATGCCGCAAATAGTTGGGCTGTCGAATCCTATGAAAATGCCTTGGCATTGGTGTCGCCCGGCCAGTTCAATTACGAGCTGGTGAAGCCGACGCATTGGTGTCTGGTTGATCCCACATTCTCCAAGTAAGTCG
>NZ_VCBQ01000016.1:0-68986 GCF_006386455.1 Paracoccus sp. FO-3
CGCCATCCGCGCCGCCAGGCTAAGCCCCGTCGAGGCGCTGGCAAGCCAATGAGCTTCCCGCCAGCCGTCCTGCCGGACCGCCAGCCTTTCCCCGAACCGCCGCCCTTGCGGCCCCGAACAGGAGAATGACGATGAAACCGAAGACCCGGACCGCATGGCGCATGGCGCTGCCTGCGCTGATGGCGCTGGCGCTGGCCATGCCCGCCGCCGCGCAGGACGCGCCCGCCGAGCCCGAAGCCATGAGCATGGCCCAGTTCGCCCCCGCCGTGATCCGCACCGATTCCATCCCCGGCGCCTACGAGGCCGTGCATTGGGCCGAGGCCGGGCTGGTCTTCGTCGCCTCGGTGCCCAGCTTCGACAAGGGCACGCCGGGCTTCATCCATGTGCTGGACGCCAATGACCTGCACCCGATCCGGCAGATCCAGCTGCCGCGCCGGCCCTTCGCGCTGGCGCTGGACCGCAGCGCGGGGCGGCTTTACGCCGGCAATACGCTGGACGGCTCGCTGACCGTGATCGACGCGAAGGGCGGGCAGATCCTCGACACCATCCAGCTCGGCCAGCCCGAGGGCGAGGGCTTCGAGCATACCCGCATGATCGCGCTGGACGAGGAAAAGGGCCTCGCCTTCGTCACCAGCCCCGGCCAGAAGGGCGTGACCTGGATCGTGGACACCAAGGCGGGGGAACTCTTGCACCGGATCGAGGGCGGGCTCTGGACCGCCGGCGCCGCCTATGACGCGGCTGCCGGGCGCTTCTACGCCAGCGGCGGCGGCATCGAGGAGATCGCGGCGATCGACGCGGCCGGCGCGCGGGTCGGCGCGATCTCGACCGGCGACACCACCGAGGAAGGGGCCGAGGCCTCGCAGCATTTCCTCGTGAACCTGGCGATCGACGCCGAGGGCCAGCGCCTGTTTGCGGCCGATGCCAACCAGGGCGCGCTTTACGTCTTCGACATCGCCGGGGCCAAGGTGGCCAAGCAGGTTCCGGTCGGCTCCGGCATGCTGGACGTGGCCTATAACCCGGCGCGGTCCGAGATCTACGCCACCTGGCGCGGGGTCGAGCGCGAGAACAAGGCCGGCACCGGCGGCCTGGCAGTGATCGACGCGCAGGACTATGCGGTCAAGCAGCGCATCCCGCTGCCCAGCCATCCCAACAGCCTGGAGGTCAGCGAGGACGGCCGGACCCTGTTCGTGACGGTGAAGGCCCCGCATGACAAGGACCACCCGGACTATCGCGAGGGCGCGCTGGATTCGCTGCTGCGCATCGACCTGGAAAGGCTGGGCGAAGGGGGCGAATAAGCCTCGGCCCGCTGGCCGCTTCGCCAGGGCTTGGGATGGTTCCGACCACCGGTCCTCCCGGCGAAGCGGCCGGCCCGGATTTATCGTGGCGGGGCGGGCCTGATCCCGCCCCGGCTCGGCCGATCCAATGGGCCCGGATGGACCGGCGATCCGATCCGGCGCCGCCCTGGCCGAGGTTTTCGATCCCGGCGGGGGCGATGCTTCATGCGTCCTTGGCGGGGTTCCGACGACTGACTGCATTTCGCAGCCACGCGCAGGGCAAGCCCCGCCTCCGAGGGGATTGATCGCCAGGGGACGGCCGCCGGGGCGAACCTTCCGCCGTCTTCACCTTTTGCGCGTCGGGGCGGTGGTCCTGCGATCACCGGCCCGTTGCGGGCGGCAGGAGAAATCCCGGCCGCAAAGGCCACCGCGCTCCGGCTTCGATGCCTCCACCGCTCCTGTCGCCATGCAGCCGGCCGGCGGCGGCCTTAGACCTCTTCGATCCGCAGCTCGACCGGCTCGCCGGCGATGACGCCGGTGCGGGGCAGGGCCTCGATGGCATGGTCGATGGCCTCGGGCGTGGTCTTGTGGGTGACGATCAGCACCGGCGCCACCCCTTCGGTGCGGGAATGGCCGTATTGCCGCATGCGGTCGATCGAGATGCCCGCATCGCCCAGGACCGTCGCCACCTTGGCCAGCGCCCCCGGCTTGTCGGTCAGTTGCAGGCGGATGTAATAGGCGGCCGGCACCGCCGTGCGCGCCGGCTGCGGGCGGGCCAGCGTCGCCGCCGGCTGGCCGAAGCTTGGCATCCGCACGCCGCGCGCGATCTCGACCACGTCGGACATCACCGCGCTGGCGGTCGGGCCCTCGCCGGCCCCGGCGCCGCGCAGCACGATCTGGCCGACTGCATCGCCCTCGATCACCACCATGTTGGTGCCGCCCTGCAACTGCCCCAGCGGGCTGTCGGCGGGCACCAGGCAGGGCGACATGCGCTGTTCCAGCCCGCGCCCGGTCATCTGCGCCACGCCCAGAAGCTTGATGCGATAGCCCATGTCGGCGGCGCGGCGGATGTCGTCGATGCTGACCCGCTCGATGCCCTCGATCTCGACCGCGTCGAAGCTGGGCCGGGTGCCGAAGGCGATGGCCGACAGGATCGCCAGCTTGTGGCTGGCGTCGATGCCGCCGACGTCCAGCGTCGGATCGGCCTCCAGATAGCCCAGCTGCCGCGCCTCCTCGAAGACCTCCTCATAGGGCAGGCCGGCGCTTTCCATCCGGGTCAGGATATAGTTGCAGGTGCCGTTCATGACGCCCATGACGCGGCGGATCTCGTTGCCGGAAAGCGATTCGGTCATCGCCTTGATCACCGGGATGCCGCCCGCCACCGCGGCCTCGAAACGGATCACCCGGCCATTGGCCTCGGCCAGTTCCGCCAGCTCCTGGCCGTGGATCGCCAGCAGCGCCTTGTTGGCCGTCACCACGTCCTTGCCGGCGCGCAGCGCCGCTGTCACCGCCTCGCGGGCGATGCCCTCGTCGCCGCCGATCAGCTCGACGAAGACATCCACGTCCTCGCGCAGCGCGAGCGCACGGGCGTCCTCTTCCCAGCCATAGCCGGACAGGTCCAGGTCGCGGTTCTTGCGCCGGTCGCGGGCGCAGACGGCGGTGACGGTGATCGGCCGGCCGGCGCGCAGGGCCAGCAGGGCGGCGTGTTTCTGGATGATCTTGACGGTGCCGGTGCCGACCGTCCCGAGGCCAGCGATGCCGAGACGAAGCGGAGAGGCGTTTTGCCCCTGGTTCTGGGCGGACATATGAAACTCTTATCTATGGACGATGCGGTGTTAGCGGATGGCGCGGCACGTTGCAACGCGCATGGCTGCCGGCCGCGGCTCAGGCCTCGTCGTCGCCCGCCCAATAGCCCCGCACGCCGGTCGCCCGCATCACCCGCAGCACGCGGGTGCCGATCTCGACCGTGTCGGCGCGGATGACCTCCAGGTCGGCGATGCCCAGGGGCTGGCGCTGCACCTCGCCCTTGGTGTTGACGAAGGCGGGGTGCCAGCACGCCTTGTCCTCGGTTGGCCGCCACGAGGCATGGCACAGCAGGTTGCGCTGCAGGCGGATCTCGGCCAGCCGGTCGGTGATGCGGTTGCGGTCGCGCAGGCCGGGATAGCGGCGCATGGCGGCGTCGAGCTGCTCGATCAGCGTGCCCATGGAATCGTCGGCGATCGAGACCATGCGGGTCAGCCAGCTTTGCAGCTCTTCCTCGGTCAGGTCGTCGGCCAGCCGCGCGCGGTCCAGCGCATAGATGGTGCGCTTGATGATCTCCTCGAGCCAGCCGAAATTCGCCACGCATTGCCCCAGGGCTGCGGCGAAATCCGGCGGCAGGGTGTAATGCGTCTCGGGCGGCGCGCCTATCCTGGCCATGATGCACCGATAGGGGCGAGGGGAAGCAGGCCATGACCCAGGCCTACAGGCCGCGGCCCGCCGAATGCCGCCCGCCGGGGATCAAGCGGTGTGCGAGCGCGCAGCGGGACCGCATCGGGCGGCAAGCAGGCCGCGGCCCCTCGGGGCGCCTGCCTCCTGCGTCTCAAGAAAACGTCTCTCCGGCCGAATTTTCCGTTGCCTGCGATGCCGGTGATCTGCCTGCCCCTGCCGTCGTCCATCCTGTCCCCGCGCTGCCGGGCACGAGTTTTCCATAGCGCCCGGCCGCAGGCAAGCCGGGTCAGAGGATCTTTTGCAGCAGCACCAGGTCCAGCCAGCGGCCGAACTTGCGCCCCGCCTGCGGCACCAGCCCGACCTGGCGATAGCCGATGGCGCGGTGAAAGGCGAGGCCGGCGCCGTTCTCGGCCGAGACGGCGGCGATCATGCCATGCGCGCCCCCGGCGCGGGCGTGATCCTCCAGCGCCGCCATCAGCGCCCGGCCGACCCCGCGCCCGCGCGCGGCGGGGGACAGGATCACGGTATGCTCCATGCAATGGGCATAGCCGTTGCCGGCGCGAAACTGGTCATAGCTCGCCAGCCCCAGGACCGCGCCCGCCTCTTCGGCGACCAGGAACGCCCGCCCGGCGGCCCGGCGGCCGGCGATCATCCGCGCCAGCCCCTCTGCCGTCCTCTCCTCGCTGGAAAAGGTGATCGTGGTCTCGCGGATCAGCGGGTTCCAGAACGCCAGGATCGCCGGAATGTCCCCCTCGGCAACAGGACGCAGCATCATTGCCGGGCCTCCCTCCCCGCGCCGCCCATCGGGCAAGGGCCGCGCGCTTCTTCGTTCCCCAAATACCCATGCGGCCGCGACGCCGGGCGCCCCGGCCGCAGGCTTGTCATGCCGCCCGCGCCGCGCGGATCAGGCCCAGGATGTCGCGCGCCGCCGCGGGGATGTTGGTCCCCGGCCCGAAGATCGCCTTCACGCCGGCTTTCTTCAGGAAATCGTAGTCCTGCTGCGGGATCACGCCGCCGCAGATCACGATGATGTCGCCCGCGCCCTGCTCCTTCAGCGCCGCGATCAGCTTGGGCGCCAGGGTCTTGTGGCCCGCCGCCTGCGAGGAAATCCCCACCACATGCACGTCGTTGTCGATGGCGTCCTGCGCCGCTTCCTCGGGGGTCTGGAACAGCGGCCCCACGTCGACGTCGAAGCCGATGTCGGCGAAGGCGGTGGCGATCACCTTGGCGCCGCGGTCGTGGCCGTCCTGGCCCATCTTGACCACCAGCATGCGCGGGCGGCGACCTTCCTCCTCGGCGAAGGCCTCGACGTCGCGCTGGATCTGCGCGAAACCGTCGTCGCCCTCATAGGCGGCGCCATAGACGCCGGCCAGGGTCTTGACCTCGGCGCGGTGGCGGCCGAATTCCTTTTCCATCGCCATGCTGATCTCTCCCACAGAAGCGCGCGCTCGCGCGGCTTCGACCGCGGCTTCCAGCAGGTTGCCGCCTTCCTTCGCCCGGCGCGACAGTTCGGCCAGCGCCGCCTGGCATTTCGCCTCGTCCCGCGTCTCGCGCATCTTGTGCAGCCGCGCGATCTGGGCGTCGCGCACCTTCATGTTGTCGATGTCGAGGATGTCGATCGGATCCTCCTTGGCCAGGCGATACTTGTTCACGCCGACGATCACCTCCTCGCCGCGGTCGATCTGGGCCTGGCGGCGGGCCGCCGTCTCCTCGATGCGCAGCTTGGGCATCCCCGAGGCGACGGCCTTGGTCATGCCGCCCATGGCCTCGACCTCCTCGATCAGCGCCCAGGCCTTCTCGGCCAGCTGCGCGGTCAGGCTCTCGACGTAATAGCTGCCCGCCAGCGGATCGACGACATGGGTGATGCCGGTTTCCTCCTGCAGGATCAGCTGGGTGTTGCGGGCGATGCGGGCGCTGAACTCGGTCGGCAGCGCGATGGCCTCGTCCAGCGCGTTGGTGTGCAGCGACTGCGTGCCCCCCAGCGCCGCTGCCATCGCCTCATAGGCGGTGCGGACCACGTTGTTGTAGGGATCCTGCTCTTGCAGGCTGACGCCCGAGGTCTGGCAATGCGTGCGCAGCATCAGGCTGCCCGGCTTCTTGGGGTCGAATTCCTTCATGATCCGCGTCCACAGCAGGCGGGCGGCGCGCAGCTTGGCCGCCTCCATGAAGAAGTTCATGCCGATGGCGAAGAAGAAGGACAGCCGCCCGGCGAACTGGTCCACGTCCATGCCGGCCTTCAGCGCGGCGCGCACGTATTCGCGCCCGTCGGCCAGCGTATAGGCCAGCTCCTGCACCAGGTTCGCCCCCGCCTCCTGCATGTGATAGCCCGAGATCGAGATCGAGTTGAACTTGGGCATCTCGTTCGAGGTGTATTCGATGATGTCCGCGATGATCCGCATCGAGGGCTCGGGCGGATAGATATAGGTGTTGCGGACCATGAACTCCTTGAGGATGTCGTTCTGGATCGTGCCCGACAGCACGGCGCGGGAATGGCCCTGTTCCTCGCCGGTGACGATGAAATTCGCCAGGATTGGGATCACCGCGCCGTTCATGGTCATCGAGACCGACACCTTGTCCAGCGGGATGCCGTCGAACAGGATCTTCATGTCCTCGACGCTGTCGATGGCGACGCCGGCCTTGCCCACGTCGCCCTCGACGCGGGGGTGGTCGCTGTCATAGCCGCGGTGCGTCGCCAGGTCGAAGGCGACCGAGACGCCCTGCTGCCCGGCGGCCAGCGCCTTGCGATAGAAGGCGTTCGATTCCTCGGCCGTCGAGAAGCCGGCATATTGCCGGATGGTCCAGGGCCGGCCGGCATACATGGTGGCGCGCGGGCCGCGGGTGAAGGGCTCGATGCCGGGCAGGCTGCCCAGGTGATCCAGGCTCTTCACGTCCGCCTCGGTGTAAAGCGGCTTGACCTCGATCCCCTCCAGCGTGTGCCAGGTCAGGCTGTCGGGATCGGCGCCTTTCAGCTCCTTGCTGGCGAGCCGGCGCCATTCATCGAGGGCGGCTTTCGTGCTTTCGGTCATCTTGCATCCTTTCCCATGGCCCCTCGGCTCTTATATGAATGAGGAGAAGAGGGGGCGATGAAACTGAAACGGTTGATTTTGCTGGTCGTGGTGCCGCTGGTGGCGGCGATGGGTCCAAGGCCCGAAGGCGAGGCCGACGGCCATCGCCCATATGTCCGCGGCGAAGTGCCCGCCGCGCGCAGCGAGACGGGGACGCCCGCGCGTCCCGAAACGCCTGCGGGCGAATTGACGGTGCTGCCCGCCGCCGAGGCCGATCCGGCCGAGTTCAGGTGGCAGGCCCGGCCGGTGGTGATCTTTGCCGATACCGCCGCCGATCCGGCCTTCATCGAGCAGCTGGCCGCCTTGCAGCGCGACCCGGCGCCGCTGATCGCCCGCGACGTGGTGGTCGTCACCGATACCGAGCCGGCGGCGGCAAGCATCTGGCGCCGGCAATTGCGCCCCGAGGGGTTTTCGCTGGTGCTGATGGACAAGGACGGCCAGGTCAAGCAGCGCAAGCCCGTGCCCTGGTCGGTGCGCGAGATCACGCGGGCCATCGACAAGTTCCCGCTGCGCCTGCAGGAAATCGGCCGCGCCGGCCTGCCGTAACGCGGCATGGCGAAAATCGCAGCGATTCCGTTGCGGGACGGCCGCCCAGGCATTATCTTGGGGGCAGGGCCGCACGGATGCCCGGTGACAAGGAGAAGCTCGATGGCCAAAACGCCCTTGCTGCGCGCGACGGAAGAACCCGCCCCGGCGACGGTGTCCGGCCAGCCCAAGCCGGGCCCGGTCGCGGCCTCGCTGGCCGAGCGGCTGGCCCGTGCCCGCACCGCCAATGAGATGGCCATCATCGTCGGTCTGAAACCCATCAAAGGCCGCTCCGGTCCGAAGATCGCCTACTGAGGCGGTCGCGCAGTTCCGCCAATTCGCCGGGCAGGGCGGCGGCGATGCGCCCGGCGCTCGTCCGTTCCTCCTGTTGCAGCAATTCCTGAACCGCCCGCTCGCCGCCGAAGATGCTGGCCATGAGCAGCCGCATCGCCTCGTGCCCGGTCTCGCGCGCCGCTTCGGTCAGTCCCAGGTAATCCCCGAACATCTCGACCGCGCGGGCCGCGTCCTTCCTGGCTTGGCTGCGGATCGCCTCGGCAAAGGCGGCCATGACGGAAAGCTGCCGGTAATAGGTCACGACCGGGTCGATGACCGAGGCCGGAAGGACATGCACCTCGTCGAGGATGGCGGCAAAGATCCGGTCGTTGGCCTGGGTCGGGATCACCGGCACCCGGCCGCTGTCGCGCAGGCTGTCCAGCAGCCGCTGCGCCTCGTCCTCGTCCAGCCGCTGCGCTTCCAGCGCCACGACATGGGCGCGGATCTCGGCCAGCAGCGCGCGCTGCACGTCGCCGACCCGCTCGGCGCGCAGCTTGGCGTCGCGCCGGCGGTTCTGGAAGGCGACGACCCACCAGCCCGCGGCGATGAACAGCCCGGCGATCAACGCCTGCTGCGCATGGGGGCTGAGATAGTCGTCCAGAAGCGGCATGGTTCCCGATCCTCGTGCCGGGCGCTGGCGGGCGCCCGGCGGTTTTCCGTCACTCGAACTCGATGATCACGTCATCGACCTTGAGGCTTTCGCCCGGCTTGGCGTTCACGGATTTCACCACGGCCTTCTTTTCGGCGCGCAGGATGTTTTCCATCTTCATCGCCTCGACCGTGGCCAGCGCCTGGCCTTCCTGCACCTCGTCCCCGGCCTCGACATTGATCCTGACCACTAGGCCCGGCATCGGGCAAAGCAGGAATTTCGAGGTGTCGGGCGGCAGCTTCTCGGGCATCAGCCGCGCCAGCTCGGCGGCGCGCGGACGGCGGACATAGGTCTTGAGGTCGGCGCCGCGCACCCGCAGCCGGAAGCCCGAGGGCAGGCGATCCACCTTCATCACCAGGGGGGCACCGTCGACCGACAGCCGCGCCAGCGACTGGCCGGGCAGCCAGTCGCTTTCGACCCGCAGCTTGCGCCCGTCGATCTCGACCGTCGAGCCCTGGCGGTCGGCGGTGATGCGCACCGGGATCTCCTTGCCGGCGACGAAGACGACCCAATGCTCGCCCACATGGCGTTCATGGTTGTCGAGCCGCCCCGAGATGCGGGTGCGGCGGATCTCCGCCACGCGATGCATGGCCGCGGCCGAGGCGGCGACGCGGGTGATCTCGGCCTCGGGCAGGGTCGCGCCCAGGAAGCCGTCGGGATATTCCTCGGCGATGAAGGCCGTGGAAATGTCGCCCGAGACGAATTTCGGGTGGTCCATCACCGCCGACAGGAAGGGCAGGTTGTGGCCGATGCCCTCGACCTCGAACTCGTCCAGCGCCAGGCGCATCTGCTCGATGGCCTCGGCCCGGCTGGGCGCCCAGGTGCAGAGCTTGGCGATCATCGGGTCGTAATACATGCTGATCTCGCCGCCCTCGTAGACGCCGGTATCGTTGCGCACCCCGGTCGCGGCCGCCGGCGGGTGGTCGCCGGGATGGGCGGGCACCCAGGTGTCGGCGGCCTGCATCGGGCCGGCCGCGGTCTCGGCCGGCGGGCGATAGCGGGTCAGCCGCCCGATCGAGGGCAGGAAGTTGCGATAGGGATCCTCGGCGTAAAGCCGGCTTTCGATGGCCCAGCCGTTGATCTTCAGGTCCGCCTGCGCAAAGGGCAGCGGCTCGCCCGCGGCGATGCGGATCATCTGCTCGACCAGGTCGATGCCGGTGATCAGTTCCGTCACCGGATGCTCGACCTGCAGGCGGGTGTTCATTTCCAGGAAGTAGAAGTTCTTCTGCGCATCGACGATGAACTCGACCGTGCCGGCCGAGGTGTAGCCCACCGCCTTGGCCAGCGCGCAGGCCTGCTCGCCCATGGCCTTGCGCGTCGCCTCGTCCAGGAAGGGCGAGGGCGCCTCCTCGATCACCTTCTGGTTGCGGCGCTGGATCGAGCATTCGCGCTCGTGCAGATAGACGCAATTGCCGTGCTTGTCGGCCAGCACCTGGATCTCGATATGCCGGGGCTGGGTGACGAATTTCTCGATGAAGATGCGGTCGTCGCCAAAGCTGTTCGCCGCCTCGTTCTTCGAGGATTCGAAGCCCTCGCGCGCCTCCTGGTCGTTCCAGGCGATGCGCATGCCCTTGCCGCCGCCGCCGGCGCTGGCCTTGATCATCACCGGATAGCCGATCTGGCCCGAGATCTTCACCGCCTCGTCGGCATCGGCGATCAGGCCCATGTAGCCCGGAACCGTGCTGACCCCGGCCTCCTGCGCCAGTTTCTTCGAGGTGATCTTGTCGCCCATCGCCTCGATGGCGGGTGAGGGCGGGCCGATGAAGGTGACGCCTTCCTTCTCCAGCGCCTCGGCGAATTTCATGTTCTCGGACAGGAAGCCATAGCCGGGATGCACCGCCTCGGCGCCGGTCCGGCGGATCGCCTCCATGATCTTGTCGATCACGATATAGGACTGGTTCGCGGGCGGCGGGCCGATGTGGATCGCCTCGTCGGCCATCTTGACATGCAGCGCATTGCGGTCGGCGTCGGAATAGACGGCGACGGTCTGGATGCCCATCTTCTTGGCGGTCTTGATGACCCGGCAGGCGATCTCGCCCCGGTTGGCGATCAGGATTTTCTTGAACATGCTTCTTTCCCTTGGGGCAGATCCCGAACGTGAAAAAGCCGCCCCGGCAGGCTGCCGGGACGGCTGGAAAAAGGCTGGGCCGGCGCGCGCGGGCGCGCCGTCAGCGTGGCGAAGGCGTTATTGGCAAAGCCGCACGTCGTCGCAAAGCGCACCGGCGACGGCGCCGATCGCCGCGCCCTTGGCGACATCATGGCCGCCCACATGGGCAGCGGTTGCGCCGACACCGGCACCGATGATGCCGCGGTCCATGTCGGTCGGATTGATGCCTTGGGTGCAGCCGGCCAGGCCGAACAGGCCCAGCCCAAGCACGAGGACGAGTTTCTTGGACATCTCGTTTGCTCCGGGATGCGGGCGGTGGCGCGAGCCGTCGGTGCAGCGCCTGCCGCCCTGTTGAAATCAGTAGCGGCGCTGGCAGACGCCGGCGTCGTCGCAAAGCGCACCGCCCGCGGCGCCGATGAGCGCGCCGGTGGCCACGTCACCGTCGATGATCTTTGCCACGGCCGCACCGGCCAGCGCGCCGCCGGCCGCGCGCTGCGCGTCGGGCGAAAGGGTCGAGCCGCCGCCATAGCCCTGTTCGCAGGCGGCAAGGCCGGCGACCAGCAGGACCGCGCCGGAAAGACGAAGGATGACGGATTTTTGCATAGCGTTTTGCCTGTATTATGGACCCGCTTCCGGGCCGTTGGTGATAGAGGTGCGCACAATATTGCACGCGCCAACCCCGGAAGAAACTGACAACGGTGTGAAAAGACAAGACTACGCGGCAATCCGCCCATCCTTCGGCCGGCCATCAGTCTTCGTCCTCGTCGTCCCAGTCGTCCTCGTCCCAGCCGGCATCGTCCCAGTCGAACTCGGGGGCGTCCTGGGCGAAAAGCTCGGGAAAGCTTGCCTCGGCGCGCTTCATGTCGACGCGCAGCAGCTGGTCGTAATCGGTGGGATCAAGCTTGCCGACCGCGATCACCTCGCGGCCGATCAGCCAGGACAGCCGCCCGGCATCCAGGTTGCCGCGGGCAAAGGGTTCCTCGCCGAAATGCTGGATCAAGGCCGCCAGGAAGGCGGTATCGGCGCGGCGGTCGGCCGGCTTGCGGTCGCGATAGCGCTCGCGCCGGACCAGGGGTGTCGCGCCTTTCTTGTTGGCGCGGCGGATGATGAACTGGAAATCGGTGCCGGGAAGGCGGCCCGGAAAGCCGCGATGCTTCAGCATGTCTTGCCCCCTTGCAGGATTGCGTTGCCGCGCGGGGGCCGGGCGGAACGCAGATGGCGCGGGCCGCCAGGCAGCCCGCGCGCGGCCAATGGCTTAGTTGGCGCCGTATTTGCCCTGGAAAACAGGCTCGGGCTGGACCGGAATCGGGGCGACTTCCGGCTCTTTCTTGGCGCAGGCTGCGGCGAGGCCGACCAGGACGAGGGCGAGTGCAAGCTTTTTCGACATGTCGTCGTGCTCCTGTGATGCGGGACCGACAAGTCCCGACTGCTCGGTTGAGATTCGGCCGCCTCATGCGACCGCGGCGGCATGATAGCCAGCGCCGCGAAGCGCCGACAGGCGCGTTGAGGCCGCAGTCGTGCGGGTGCCTGGCGCTGTGGCAGGCTTGCATCAGGGTGGCAAAGGGCAGGCATCACCGCAGACATCACCACGGCTCCCATTCGCAGGCGTTGCGGTCGGGCGGCAGGCCGAACGCCTCGAAGACCTGCACCGCCTCGGGGTCGAAGGCGCCAAAGGGGATCTCGCGGTCGGCCAGGCTGATGACGATCTGGCTGGGCCGCGGCGCGGGGGCGGCGATGCGGGGCAGGGCCCAGTTCTCGCACAGCCAGACGATGTCCTCATGCACCGGATCCTGGGCCAGCACATCGGGCGCGGCGGGCAGGACCGGGGCGCCGACCAGGGCGTCGGCGGCCTCTTCGTCGGCCGGGTCGGGAAGGTCCGCCTGGGCCAGATCCTCCAGCGTGGCCGGGTCGATCAGCCCGTCATCGGCCTCGTCCTCCCAGGCCTCGTCGCTTTCGGTGTCGATCTCGATCGGCGCGCGCGCCTCGTCCGGCGCAAAGTCCGAGGCGGGACCGACGGTCGCGGGCACGCGCTGCGCCAGGTCGGGCATGACGAAGCGAAAGCGATAGGTCAGGCCCATGCCGCCGGAATTGTCGTGGCGGGTCTCCAGCCAGCGCACCACCGCGCCCGAGGGCAGGGTGATATCCGCCCCCGGCTCTTGCGCGAGGGCGGCGCCGGCCAACCCGGCCAGAACGGCCGAGGGCACCAGCGCAAGGCCGATCACCGCAACTCCCGACATGTTTCCTCCCTCGGTCTCCCGCCGTTACAGCGGGATGTTGTCGTGCTTCTTCCAGGGGTTCGACAGCTTCTTGCCGCGCAGGCTGGCAAAGGCGCGCGCGACGCGGCGGCGGGTCGAATGCGGCTGGATCACCTCGTCGATGAAGCCTTTCTCGGCGGCGACGAAGGGATTGGCAAAGCGGTCTTCGTAATCCTTGGTGCGGTTGGCGATCTTGTCGGTATCGCCCAGCTCGCTGCGATACAGGATCTCGACCGCGCCCTTGGCGCCCATCACCGCGATTTCCGCCGTGGGCCAGGCATAGTTGAAATCGCCGCGCAGGTGCTTGGAGGCCATGACGTCATAGGCCCCGCCATAGGCCTTGCGGGTGATGACGGTCACTTTCGGCACCGTCGCCTCGCCATAGGCAAAGAGCAGCTTGGCGCCATGCTTGATGACGCCGCCATATTCCTGCCCGGTGCCCGGCAGGAAGCCCGGCACGTCCACGAAGGTCAGGATCGGGATCTCGAAGGCGTCGCAGAAGCGCACGAAGCGCGCCGCCTTGCGGCTGGAATCGATGTCGAGGCAGCCGGCCAGCACCATCGGCTGGTTGGCGACGACGCCGACGGTCTGGCCCTCGATGCGGATGAAGCCGGTGATGATATTGGCGGCGAAATCCTTTTGGATCTCGTAGAAATCGCCCTCGTCCGCGACCTTCAGGATCAGCTCCTTCATGTCGTAGGGCTGGTTCGGGTTGTCGGGGATCAGCGTGTCGAGGCTGGATTCGACGCGGGCCGGGTCGTCGAAGAACGGCCGGCTCGGCGCCTTTTCGCGGTTGTTGAGCGGCAGGAAGTCGACCAGACGGCGGATTTCCGACATGGCCTCGACGTCGTTTTCGAAGGCGCCGTCGGCGACCGAGCTTTTCTTGGTATGGGTCGAGGCGCCGCCCAACTGTTCGGCCGTCACCACCTCGTTCGTCACCGTCTTGACCACGTCCGGGCCGGTCACGAACATGTAGCTGGTGTCCTTGACCATGAAGATGAAGTCGGTCATCGCCGGCGAATAGACCGCGCCGCCGGCGCAGGGGCCCATGATGACGCTGATCTGCGGCACCACGCCCGAGGCCATGATGTTGCGCTGGAACACGTCGGCATAGCCGGCAAGGCTGGCCACGCCCTCCTGGATCCGCGCGCCGCCGGAATCGTTCAGCCCAATCACCGGCGCGCCGTTCTGCACCGCCATGTCCATGATCTTGCAGATCTTCTGCGCATGGGTTTCCGACAGCGAGCCGCCGAAGACGGTGAAGTCCTGCGAGAACACATAGACCATGCGGCCGTTGATCGTGCCCCAGCCGGTGACGACGCCGTCGCCATAGGGACGATCCTCCTCCATGCCGAAATCGGTCGAGCGGTGGCGGACGAACATGTCGAATTCCTCGAACGACCCCTCGTCCAGCAACAGCTCGAGCCGCTCGCGCGCGGTCAGCTTGCCGCGGGCGTGCTGGGCGTCGATGCGCCGCTGCCCGCCGCCCAGCCGCGCATCGCGGCGGCGCGATTCCAGTTCGCCCAGGATGTCCTTCATGAGCCGTCTCCCTTTCCGGTTTGGCGCAAACTACCGGCTTGGCGCGGGTGCGGGAAGCGGAAAGGCGAATATTTGCAAAATATGCTAGATAATTTCTCTGCAAACAGCAAAATTGCTAAAACCCTTGACGCGGGCAAGGGCAAGAGCCATGCCGCTGCCATGGGACTCGTCATTGATCTTGCGGCCGTCGTGGCCAATTGGAAAGCGCTCGCGGCCAAGGCCCAGGGCGCGCGGGCGGCGGCGGTGGTCAAGGCCGACGCCTATGGTCTGGGCGCGGATCGCGTGGCCCCGGCGCTTTACGCGGCGGGGGCGCGGGATTTCTTCGTGGCGCTGGCCGGCGAGGGGCGGGCGATCCGGCCGCTTTTGCCCGAGGATGCGCGCATCTTCGTGCTGTCGGGCCATATGGAGGGCGCGGACCTGGCCGGGCTGATCCCGCTGCTGAACAGTCCCGAGCAGTTCTTCCGCGACCGGGCGCTGCGGCCGCGCGGGCCTTTCGGCATCCAGCTGGACAGCGGCATGAACCGGCTGGGGATCGAGCCCGGCGAATGGGCCGCCATCCGCACCGAGGCCCTGGCGGCCGGCCCGGCGCTGATCATGTCGCACCTGGCCTGCGCCGACGAGCCGGACCATGCGGCCAATGCCCAGCAACTCGCCGCCTTCCGCGCCATGACCGAGGGCGTGGCCGTGCCGCGCTCGCTGGCCGCGACGGGGGGCATCCTGCTGGGGCCGGACTATCATTTCGACCTGGTGCGGCCGGGCATCGGGCTTTACGGCGGCGAGCCGTTCGGCGATGCGCAGCCCGTGGTCACGCTGGCCTTGCCGGTGATCCAGACGCGCGAGGTGCGCCCCGGCGAATCCGTGGGCTACGGCTATGCCTGGACGGCCGCGCGGCCGTCGCGGGTGGCGACGGTGGCGGCGGGCTATGCCGACGGGCTGGCGCGGGCCCTGGCGCGGGACGGCAAGCTGACGCTCTGGTCGGGCGAGCGCGCCTGCCCGGTGATCGGCCGCATCTCGATGGACCTGATCACCGTCGACGTGACCGACCTGCCCGACGTGCCCCCGGCGCTGGAGATCCTGAACGCGCGGCAGGGCGTGGACGCCCTGGCGGCGCTGTCGGGCACCATCGGATACGAGATCCTGACCTCGCTGGGCCGGCGCTACGAGCGTCGTTGGCTGTGAACCCGGCCCGGCCGACCGGCAGGGCGGTGATCGGTCTGACCCGGCTGACCGGGCGGGTGACGATCTTTGCCCTGCGCGGCCTGGCCGGCATCGGGCAGCATCCGGCGGAACTGGCGCGGCAGGTCATGCAGATCGGCTGGCTGTCGCTGCCGGTGGTCGGGCTGACGGCGCTGTTCACCGGCGCGGCGCTGGCCTTGCAGATCCATTCCGGGGGCGAGCGCTTCCAGGCCGGCGACGTGGTGCCGGCCATCGTCGCCATCGGCATGGCGCGCGAGCTTGGCCCGGTCCTGGGCGGGCTGATGGTCGCGGCCCGCGTCGCCAGCGCCATCGCCGCCGAACTGGGCACCATGCGCGTGACCGAACAGATCGATGCGCTGGTGACGCTGTCCACCGATCCCATGGGCTGGCTGGTCTCGCCCCGGCTGTGGGCGGCGCTGCTGTGCGTGCCGGTGCTGGTCGGCGTGGGCGACGTGATCGGCATCATGGGCGGCTGGCTGATCGGGGTGAATGCGCTGGGGTTCAACTCGGCGATCTACCTGTCCAATTCCTGGGCCTATCTGGAAAGCTGGGACGTGGTCTCGGGCCTGCTGAAGGGCGCCGTGTTCGGGCTGATCGTGGCGCTGTCGGGCTGCTGGTTCGGCATGACGGCGGCGGGCGGTGCCGCGGGCGTCGGACGGGCTACGACCAATGCCGTGGTCGCCGCCTCGGTCGGCATCCTGGCTGCGAATTTCGCGCTGACGGGGCTGTTCTTCTGATGCTGGCGGTGCGGGGGATTTGCAAAGCCTATGGCGCCAAGCGGGTGCTGGACGGGGTCGAGCTGGATCTGGCCCAGGGCGAAAGCCTGGTGGTGATCGGCGGCTCGGGCACCGGGAAATCGGTGCTTTTGCGCTGCATCCTGGGGCTGGAGACGCCCGATGCCGGCACGGTCTTGTGGCAGGGCCAGCCGCTGGCCGGCCGGCGCGCCGCCTTCATGGAGGGCTTCGGCATGCTGTTCCAGAACGCGGCGCTGTTCGACAGCCTGCCGGTCTGGCGCAATGTCGCCTTTCGCCTGCTGCGGACCATGCCCAAGGCGCGCGCCCGCGCCATTGCCATCGAAAAGCTGGCCCGCGTCGGCCTGGGCCCCGAGGTGGCGGATCTTTACCCGGCGGAACTCTCGGGCGGGATGCGCAAGCGCGCCGGGCTGGCCCGCGCCATCGCCGCCGACCCGAAGGTGATCTTCTTCGACGAGCCGACGACCGGGCTGGACCCGATCCGGGCCGCGGCGATCAATGCGCTGATCCGCGGCATCGTCGACGAGACCGGCGCCACCGCCATCACAATCACCCATGACATGAGCTCGGTGCGCGCCATCGCCGACCGGGTGGCGCTGTTGGATCGCGGACGGGTCCGCTGGCAGGGAGGGGTGGCGGAAATGGACGCGGCCGAGGACGATTACCTGCGTGATTTCGTCGCAGGGCGCGCCCGGCCCATGGCGCGCGGGCCGCAGGCGTGATGTCCGTTTTTTCGCCGAATCGACGGCAAATCCGAAACTGCGGGCCCGCCCCCCTTGTGCGAATCCCGCTCAGTTGCAACCATGAGTTACTGAGAACCCCACCTCGGAGACGAATTTGGGTCTGACCCCTACGCATCCCGCGACCGCGACCCCCGGCGAAACCCTGCTGGAATTTCACGACAACCGGCTGCTGATCGACCTCTGCGGCCCGCATGACCGCTATCTCGCGCGGATCGAGGAGGCGCTGAAGGTGCATATCCTGCGACGCGGCAACCTTCTGTCCGTCGTGGGTCCGGTCGAGGCCCAGGCCGAGGCGGCGCAGGTGCTGCGCGCGCTTTACGCCCGGCTGGAGCAGGGCCGCCCGGTCGAGATGGCCGAGGTCGAGGCGGCGCTGCGCATGGGGGCCGAGACGGTGGTCGACGGCCCCAGCCCGGCCGAGCAGCTGGAGATGTTCCAGACCGGCCCGATCGAGCTGCGCACCCGCAAGAAGACCGTCGAGCCGCGCACCGATGCGCAAAAGGACTATGTCCGCGCGCTGTTCGCCAACGAGCTGGCCTTCGGCATCGGCCCGGCCGGCACCGGCAAGACCTATCTGGCGGTGGCCGTGGGCGTGACCATGCTGATCGGCGGCCATGTGGATCGCATCATCCTGTCGCGCCCCGCCGTCGAGGCGGGCGAGCGGCTGGGCTTCCTGCCCGGCGACATGAAGGAAAAGGTCGATCCCTACATGCAGCCGCTCTATGACGCGCTGAACGACTTCCTGCCGGCCAAGCAGGTGCAGAAGCTGATGGAGGAAAAGCGCATCGAGATCGCGCCCCTGGCCTTCATGCGCGGCCGCACGCTGTCGAACAGCTTCGTGGTGCTGGACGAGGCGCAGAACGCCACCACCATGCAGATGAAGATGTTCCTGACCCGGCTGGGCGAGGGCTCGCGCATGGTCGTCACCGGCGACCGCACCCAGATCGACCTGCCGCGCGGCGTGCATTCCGGCCTGGTCGAGGCCGAAAAGATCCTCAAGGACATCAAGGGCATCAGCTTCAGCTATTTCACCGCCAAGGACGTGGTGCGCCATACGCTGGTCGCCCGCATCATCGAGGCCTATGACGCCGAGGCCGAGGCGGCGCTGGCCCGCGGCGAGATCTTCGACGAGCGCGGCCAGCGCATACCGCGGCGCGAGCCGCGGCTGGCCTCGGGGGGGCAGGGCGATGCCTGACAGCGCCGATGCGCCCGACGAGGCGCTGGAGATCGTCGACATCGTGCTGGAGGACGACCGCTGGGAGGACGCCGGCCTGCCCGCCATGGCCGAGCGCGCGGCGCGCGCGGTCGGCGAATGGCTGGATCTGGGCGCGTTCCAGATCGTCGTCATGGGCTGCGACGATGCCCGCATCGCCGCGCTGAACGCCGAGTTCCGCGGCAAGCCCAAGCCGACCAACGTGCTGAGCTGGCCCGCGGTCGAGTTCGATGCGCGCCTGCCCGGCGCCCATCCCGAACCGCCCGAAGTCGAGGAACTGGGCGACATCGCCATCGCCTACGACACCTGCCTGCGCGAGGCCGAGGCGCAGGGCAAGCCCTTCGCCGATCACGCCATGCATCTGCTGGTCCATGCCATGCTGCATCTTGCAGGCTATGACCATATCGACGACGAGGATGCCGAAACCATGGAGGATGCCGAACGCTCGATCCTGGGCAAGCTGGGCATCCCCGACCCTTACCTGGAACATGAGACATGACCAACGACCGAAGTCCCGACACGCCCGTTTCCGCCGAACCCGCCTCATGGGCGGATGGCACAGGCGGGGACGGGCGTGACCTGCCGCAATCGCGCGGCTTTCTGGGGCGCATCCTGGGCGCATTCGGCGGCGGCGAGGCCGAGCCGGCCGGCGCCGAGGCCCGCGACAGGGGCCCTGCCGCCCCGCCGGCGGGCGTTCCGGGGATGGTCAACCTGCGGCGGATGCGCGTCGACGACGTGGCCGTGCCCAAGGCCGAGATCGTCGCCGCGCCGGTCACGGCCACCCTGCCCGAACTGGTCGAGATGTTCCGCGAACACGGCTTTTCCCGCATCCCGGTGTTTCGCGGCACGCTGGACAGTCCGCTGGGGCTGATCCACCTGAAGGATCTGGCGCTGAAATACGGCTTCGGCGCCAAGGCTCCGGTCAAGTTCGCGCTGCGCCCGATGCTGCGGCCGCTGCTTTACGTGCCGCCCTCGATGCCGATCGGCGTTCTGCTGCAGCAGATGCAGCAGAAGCGGATCCACATGGCGCTGGTGATCGACGAATATGGCGGGGTGGACGGGCTCGTCACCATCGAGGACCTGATCGAACAGGTCATCGGCGAGATCGAGGACGAGCATGACGAGATCGAAGGCGGCCTGGTGATCCAGGAACAGCCCGGCCAATGGCTGATCCAGGCCCGCGCCGCGCTGGAGGATGTCGAGGCCCAGACCGGCCTGCGCCTGGCCACCGACGAGGAAGAGGAAGAGATCGACACGCTGGGCGGGCTGATCTTCATGCTGACCGGCCGCGTGCCGGTGCGCGGCGAGGTGATCCCGCATGAAAGCGGCGCCGAGTTCGAGATCATCGACGCCGATCCGCGCCGGGTCAAGCGGGTGCGGCTGCGGTTGCCGCAACCCGAGCCGCCACCCCCGGCCGAAGGCTGAGCCGGCTCAGAGCCCGGCGAAGGCCGGCGCATGGACGATGCGGCTGCCTGCGGGCAGCCGCGGCCCCAGCGCCATCAGATGCGGCCCGGCATAGGGCGATTCCAGGTCGGCCGGGACAAAGCCGAAGCGGCGGTAATAGGCCGGATCGCCCAGCACCACGATGGTATGGTCGTCGAATGCCGCCAGGGCGGCGCGGACCAGCGCCGTGCCGATGCCGCGCGACTGCACGGCGGGATGCACCGCCAGCGGCGCCAGCGCCAGGGCCGGCCCCTCGGCCGCCAGCGGCGACAGGGCGATATGGCCGATCACCGTGCCCTCGGCCTCGGCCACCAGCGACAGCGCAAGGTCGCCGGCCCCGCGTAGGGCCTCGACCAGCCGCGCCTCGGCCGGGCCGTCGAAGGCGCGCGCCAGCAGGTCGGCCACCGCGGCGCGGTCATGCGCCAGTTCGGCCCGGATGCGCGGCAGGGGATCGCTGCGGGTGAAATCGCGCCCGATGCCATGGCTCTCGCGGCCCCAGCGGCTATGTTCCAGCCGGGCACGATGCGCTTCGAAAGCCTCGTCGTCGGCGTAAAGCTCGTTTAGTTCCCAGACCAGCGGATCCTCGGACTGCCACAGGTCGAAGCGCAGGTTGCCGGGTTCGGCCCGGCTCAGCGCGACATGCTCGGTCAGCAGGTCCATGGCCAGCATCATCTGGGCCGCATCCTTGCAGATCAGCCGGCCGGTCAGCGAGACCAGCGGTTTTTCCAGGGGGATCTCCTCGCCGCCCAGGATGGGCGGGGGGGCGTGGTTGTGGTTCTGTCCGCAGGCGCAACTCATGGCAAGATCCTCGTCGTGAACGGGCCGCAACAATGGACGACGGCGGCTTCCCGCGGCCGGAACCGTTAGCAGCGATAACCTTATCGGGCGGCATTGCGCCGTCCTTGTCAATTTGCAAAGCCGCGCCTTGCCCCGAATGCAGCCCCTGAAACGAAAAGGGCGGCGCAGCGGCCGCCCCTCGGGGTCATTCCCACTCGATCGTGCCCGGCGGCTTCGAGGTGATGTCATAGGTGCAGCGGTTGATGCCCTTGACCTCGTTGATGATCCGCGTCGCGGTCTCGCCCAGGAACTGGTGGCTGAAGGGATAGTAATCCGCCGTCATGCCATCGACCGAGGTCACCGCGCGCAAGGCGCAGGCATAGTCGTAGGTGCGCCCGTCGCCCATGACGCCGACGGTGCGGACGGGAAGGATGGCGACGAAGGCCTGCCAGATCTCGTCGTAAAGCCCGTGCTTGCGGATCTGGTCGATGAAGACAGCATCCGCCTTGCGCAGGATCTCCAGCTTGTCGCGGGTGATCTCGCCCGGACAGCGGATGGCAAGGCCGGGACCGGGAAAGGGATGGCGGCCGATGAATTTCTCGGGCAGGCCGAGTTCGCGGCCAAGCGCGCGGACCTCGTCCTTGAAGAGTTCGCGCAGCGGCTCGACCAGCTTCAGCCCCATCTTCTCGGGCAAGCCGCCGACATTGTGGTGGCTCTTGATCGTGACCGAGGGCCCGCCCGAGAAGCTGACCGATTCGATCACGTCGGGGTAAAGCGTGCCCTGGGCCAGGAATTCCGCGCCTTCGATCCCGCTCGCGTATTTCTGGAACACGTCGATGAACAGCTTGCCGATGGTCTTGCGCTTGACCTCGGGGTCGCTGACGCCTTCCAGCGCCGACAGGAACAGCTCGCTCTCGTCGGCATGGATCAGCGGGATGTTGTAGTTGTCGCGGAACATGGTCACGACTTCCTCGGCCTCGTTCAGCCGCAAAAGCCCGTGATCGACGAAGACGCAGGTCAGCTGGTCGCCAATCGCCTCGTGGATCAGCACCGCGGCGACCGAACTGTCGACGCCGCCCGAAAGCCCGCAGATCACCCGCTTGTCCCCGACCTGCTCGCGGATCTTGCGGATCGCCTCCTGGCGATAGGAGGCCATGGTCCAGTCGCCGGTGAAGCCGGCCATGCGGACGAAGTTCTCCAGCATGATCCGGCCGTTCGGAGTGTGATGCACCTCGGGGTGGAACTGCACGGCGAAGAAGCGGCGCGCCTCGTCCGCGATCATGGCGAAGGGGGCATTGGGCGAGGTGCCGATGACCTCGAAGCCGGGCGCGAGCTGCGTCACCCGGTCGCCATGGCTCATCCAGACCTCCTCGCGGCCGGTCTCGAACAGGCCCGAGAAGATGCCGTCGCCCTTGTGATCCTCGGCCGGCGCGATGAAGGCGCGGCCGTATTCGGCGTGATGGCCCGATTCGACGCGGCCGCCCAGCTGCTCCATCATCACCTGCTGGCCATAGCAGATGCCGAAGACCGGCACCCCCAGATCGAAAAGCCCCTGCGGCGCGCGCGGCGAATCCGCCTGCGTGACCGAGGCTGGCCCGCCCGACAGGATCACGGCCTGCGGGGCAAAGGCTTTCAGGAAGGCGTCGTCCACCGCGTTGAACGGGTGGATTTCGCAATAGACGTTCAGCTCGCGCAGGCGGCGCGCAATCAGCTGCGTGACCTGGGAGCCGAAATCGATGATGAGAAGGCGCTGATGCTGGGTCATGGCAAGGCTTTAGGCCGCGGCATGGCGCTTCGCAAGGGGGCTGACGCATCGCCGGCTGCACCGCCGCATGGGTATTTGAACAACAGAGAAGGCCAGCCGTCGCGCCTCTGCCGGCAGCGCGGCTCGATCGGGGTCCGTCGCCTTCTCTGTTGTTCAAATACCCATGCAACGCCGCGGCAAGGGCCGTCAGCGCCAGAGAATCCCCAGGGCTTCGGCCGGGTCCGGTTCGGACCAGATCTCTGCCCCCAGCGCGATGAAATCGGCGACGGGGGCCAGCTGGCCGATCAGCGCGGGGGTCAGGGCGCCCTCGGCGACCACAGGGATCTCGATCATCTCGGACCACCATTGGAACAGGTCCAGCGGCGCGGTCTCGCCATGGCCGAGCGCGGTGGCGCCGCAGGGGCCGAAGCTGACGTAATCCGCCCCCGCCTCGGCCGCGTTCATGCCGTCGTGGCGCGAGGCGCCGCAGAAGGTGCCGACGATGGCGTCCTGGCCCAGTTCCTTGCGGGCATGGCGCACGCCGCGCGCGCCATTGGTCAGATGCACGCCGTCCAGCCCGTGGCGCTGCGCCAGCTGGACATGGTCCTCGATCACCACCGCCACGTCGCGGGCATGGGCGATCTCGCGCGCCAGATCGGCGATGCGGCCCAGCTCCTCCTCGGTGCCGGCGCCGGGGATGCGCAGGCAGGCGACGGGAAAGCGGTCCATGACCTCGGCCAGCATCGGGCCCAGCGTCGAGGCGGCCGCGCCGACCGGGGCGATCAGGTAGAGTTGCGGCGAATTGGGCTGGTCTGTCATGGCGCTGTCATCCCCTGGAGTTCCGCCAGCAGATAGCGCAGCGCCGCGCGCCTTGCCAGTGGGTCTGCGGAAGGATATGGCCGCGGCCATGGAACCGGCGATCATCCTTGTCCGCCCGCAGATGGGCGAAAACATCGGCGCGGCCGCGCGCGCCATGCTGAATTTCGGCCTGAGCGACATGCGCCTGGTGGCGCCGCGCGATGGCTGGCCGAACCCGCGCGCCGTGGCCATGGCCTCGGGCGCGGCCGGCCGGGTGCTGGACCGGGCGCGGGTTTTCGCGACCCTGGCCGAGGCGATGGCCGATGTCGATTACGCCTATGCCACCACCGCCCGCGGGCGCGAGTTGACCAAGCCGGTGCTGACCCCGGCCACGGCCATGGCGGATGCCCGCGGCCGGGTCGCGCAGGGCGGCCGGGTCGCGGTGATCTTCGGCCCCGAGCGCGCGGGGCTGGAGAACGAGGACGTGGCGCGCGCCAATGCCATCATCACCGTGCCGGTCAATCCCGACTTCCCCTCGCTGAACCTGGCGCAGGCGGTGCTGCTGGCCGGGTATGAATGGGCGCAGGACAGCCTGCCGCCCGAGCCCGCCCCGCATGGCCGCCGCCCCGACGGCGAAGCCCAGGCGACGCGGCTGGAGATCGAGCGGCTGGCCGATCACTGGGAAGAGCGGCTGGACGAGGCCGGCTTCTTTTTCCCGCCCGAGAAGGCGCCGGCGATGAAGCTGACATTGCGCAACCTCTGGTCGCGGCTGCCCCTGACCCGCGCCGACACGCGCATCTTCCACGGCATGCTGCGGCAGTTGATCCGCCGCGGCTGATTGATTTCCGGGCGCGGGCGGGCCAAGGTCGCGCCCGATCGAGAAGGAAGCTGACATGGCAAGACGTCCCGTCTTTCAGGAAGTCACCGAGACGACCCCCCGCAGCACGCCGCCCGCCGGCGGCATGATCGACGCCGGACCCAAGGGCGCGCGCGGCGCGATCCGCATCTGGCTGATCGTGCTGTTCGTCATGGTCGCGGCGATGATCGCGCTGGGCGGCGCGACGCGGCTGACCGGCTCGGGCCTGTCGATCACCGAATGGAAGCCGGTGACCGGGGCGATCCCGCCGATGGATGCCGCGACCTGGCAGGCCGAGTTCGACAAGTACCGGCAGATCCCGCAGTTCCAGCTGGTCAATTCCGACATGGACCTGGCGAGTTTCAAGCGGATCTATTGGTGGGAATGGTCGCACCGGCTGCTGGGGCGGCTGGTGGGACTGGTCTGGGCGGCGGGCTTCGTCTTTTTCCTGGCGACCAGGCGCATCCCCGCGGGCTGGGTGCCGCGGCTGCTGGGCCTGGGCGTGCTGGGCGGCGCGCAGGGCGCCATCGGCTGGTGGATGGTCCATTCGGGCCTGTCGGGCGAGATGGTGCGCGTGGCCTCCTATAGGCTGGCCACGCATCTGGGGCTGGCCTTCGCCATCCTGGGCATGATCGCCTGGCAGGTGCTGGCGCTGTCGCGGTCCGAGGCGGCGCTGCTGCGCGCGCGGCGGGCGGGCGAGGGCAAGCTTTTCTCGATGACCACCGGGCTGATGCACCTGGCCTTCGTCCAGATCCTGCTGGGCGCGCTGGTGGCGGGGATCGACGCCGGGCGCATGTATACCGGCTGGCCCACCATGGGCGGCGAATGGATCCCGGCCGAGATCTGGGACGCGGCTCTGGGCTGGCGCAACTTCTTCGAGAACCCGGCGCTGGTGCAGTTCATCCACCGCATGGTGGCCTATCTGCTGGCAATCTTTGCCGTGGTGGTGTTCCTGCGCGCCCGCCGCTCGCCGCATCCGGTGACGCGCGGCGCCTATGCCGCGATGATCGCGGCGGTCGCGGTGCAGGTGGCGCTGGGCATCATGAACGTGCTGCATGCCTCGCCGCTGGCTTTGGCACTGGCGCATCAGATCGGAGCCGTGGCACTGTTTACGCTGATCCTGCGCGCGCGCCACCATGCGCGCTATCCAATCGAAACTTCGGTCCGGGGGACTGTCCGATGAGCGCTTTCGACGATCTTCTCGCCTTCCAGCGCCAGACCGAGGCGCTGTCCTCGGTCGCCGAGCGGCTGGCCTGGGACCAGGAAACCGTGATGCCGCGGGGCGCCGTCGAGCAGCGCGCCGAGGAGATGGCGGCGATGGAAGCGGTGCTGCACGAGCGGCGCACCGATCCGCGCATCGGCGAATGGCTGGACCAGGCCGAGCCCGAGGACGACGAGGATGCCCGCGTCATCGAGCTGATCGCGCGCGACCATCGCCGCGCCTCGCGCATCCCGTCGCGGCTGGCGACGGAGCTGGCGCGGCAGACCTCGCTGGCGCAGGGCATCTGGGCCGATGCCCGTGCCAAGGACGCGCCCGAGGATTTCCTGCCGGCGCTGAACGACATCCTGATGCTGAAGCGCGAGGAGGCCTCGGCCCTGGCGGATGGCGGCGATCTTTACGATGCGCTGCTGGACGATTACGAGCCGGGCACCACCCAGGCCGAGATCGCGCAGCTGTTCGACGCCATGCGGCCGCGGCTGGTGGCGCTGCGCGAGGACGTGCTGGGCGCCGCCTTCCAGCCCGAGCCGCTGGCCGGGCATTTCCCGCAGGAGACCCAGCTGCGCCTGGCGCGCACCTGCGCCACCGCCTTCGGCTATGACTGGACGCGCGGGCGGATGGACATCGCCGTCCACCCGTTCAGCTCGGGGCGCTGGCAGGACAGCCGCATCACCACGCGGGTGGTCGAGGCCGATCCCTTCAACTGCCTCTATTCGACCATCCACGAGGTCGGGCATTCCAGCTATGAGCTGGGCATCGACAGCGACTATGCCTTTACGCCGCTCGGCCGCGGCGTCTCGATGGGGGCGCATGAAAGCCAGAGCCGGATCTACGAGAACCAGCTGGGCCGCAGCCGCGCCTTTACCGGCTGGCTTTACCAGCGCATGTCGGACGCCTTCGGCGGGCTTTCGGTGCCCGATGCCGATGCCTTCTATGCCACCGTGAACCGCGTCACCCCCGGCTTCATCCGCACCGAGGCCGACGAGGTGCAATACAACCTGCACATCATGCTGCGCTTTGACCTGGAGCGCGACCTGATCGCCGGGCGGCTGGATGTCGAGGATCTGGTCGAGGCCTGGAACGCCCGCTTCCTGCGGGATTTCGGCGTGGCGGTGGACCGGCCGGCCAATGGCGTCTTGCAGGACGTGCATTGGGCGGTGGGGCTGTTCGGCTATTTCCCGACCTATGCGCTGGGGAACGTCTATGCCGGCTGCCTGCATGCCGCGCTGCGTGCTGCGGTGCCGGACCTGGACGAGGCGCTGGCGCGCGGCGAGGCCGACCCGGCCGTCGAATGGCTGCGCGAGAACGTCCAGCGCCATGGCGGGCTTTACCCGGTGCGCGCGCTGATCGGGCAGGCGACCGGGGCCGATGTCGGCGAAGGGCCGCTGCTCGACTACCTGGAGGAGAAATTCTCGGCCATCTACCGGCTTTGAGGCCGGATTCGGGTATTTGGGCAACGAAGAAGCCGGGCGCCGGGCATGGGGCGGCCGGTCTTTCCAAGCCGGGCGTTTTCCTGTATCAGGCGTCGATCCCAAGGACAGCACGGCATGAGTGACCCAGCCAGCAAGCCCGCCCCGGCGGTGAAGAAGCTTTTCATCAAGACCTATGGCTGCCAGATGAACGTCTATGACAGCCAGCGCATGGCCGAAGCCATGGGCGCCGAAGGGTATGTCCTGACCGAGAACCAGGCGGACGCCGACATGGTGCTGCTGAACACCTGCCATATCCGGGAAAAGGCGGCCGAGAAGCTGTATTCCGACCTGGGCCGGCTGAAGCCGCTGAAGGCGGAGAAGCCCGACCTGAAGATCGGCGTCGCCGGCTGCGTCGCCCAGGCCGAGGGCGGCGAGATCCAGCGCCGCATGCCCATCGTCGACCTGGTGGTGGGGCCGCAGGCCTATCACCGGCTGCCGGCCATGGTGCGGGCGGGCGGCGGGGTCGATACCGAGTTCCCGGCCGAGGACAAGTTCGAGCATCTGCCGAAGCCCGCCGCCACCCGGCGCGCGCCCGCCGCCTTCCTGACCGTGCAGGAGGGCTGCGACAAGTTCTGCGCCTTTTGCGTGGTGCCCTATACCCGCGGGGCCGAGGTGTCGCGCCCGGTCTCGCGCATCCTTTCGGAGGCGCGCGACCTGGTCGGGCGCGGCGTGCGCGAGATCACGCTTCTGGGCCAGAACGTCAACGGCTGGCATGGCGAGGGGCCGGAGGGGGCCGAATGGGGCTTTGGCCGGCTGATCCGGGCGATCGCGGAGATCGACGGGCTCGACCGCATCCGCTATACCACCAGCCACCCGAACGACATGGCCGACGACCTGATCGCGGCGCATCGCGACGAGCCGAAGCTGATGCCCTATCTGCACCTGCCGGTGCAGTCGGGTTCGGATCGCATCCTGAAGGCGATGAACCGCCGCCACACCGTCGATCAATATCTGCGGCTGATCGAGCGTATCCGCGAGGCGCGGCCCGACATCATGCTGACCAGCGATTTCATCGTCGGCTTCCCCGGCGAGACCGACCGGGACCACCAGGACACGCTGGATCTGGTGCGGGCGGTGAATTTCGGCACCGCTTTCAGCTTCAAGTATTCTCCGCGTCCCGGCACCCCGGCCTATGAGCGGCCCGAGGTCGAGGGCGCCGTGGCCGATGCGCGCCTGCAGGAATTGCAGGCGCTGCTGTCGAGCCAGCAGAAGGCGGCGCAGGAAGGCATGGTCGGGCGCGAGCTGGGCGTGCTGTTCGAAAAGCCCGGCCGCAATCCCGGCCAGATGGTCGGCAAGTCGGACTATCTGCACGCGGTCTTTGTCGAGGCGCCGGCGGCGAAGGTCGGCGACCTGGTGCGGGTGCGCATCACCCATAGCGCGCCGAACTCGCTGGCCGGGGTGCTGGCGGCCTGAAGGCCGGGCGGCCGGTGAGGTGCGGAAGCCGCCGGGTCAGACCGTGTCGAGGTAAAGCTCGACGGTTTCGTCGTCGGAAAGCTCGGCCATGTAGTGCAGTTCCTGCCGCTTGGTCATGACGAAATTCTCGATCAGATGCGCGGGGAAGATGCGCCGGATCTCGGGCGAGGTTTCGAAGGCGTCGATGGCCGCGCCCCAGCTGCCGGGAAGCTGCTCCAGCCCCTGCTCATAGGCATTGCCCTGGATCGGCGGCGGCGGCTCGGCCCTGTCCTCGATGCCGTTCAGCGCCGCGCCCAGCACCGCCGCGACGGTCAGGTAGGGGTTCACGTCGCCGCCCGCCACCCGATGCTCGATCCGCCGCGCCTTGGGGCCGGAGGAGGGGATGCGGATGGCCGAGGTGCGGTTTTCATAGGCCCAGCCGATGCCGGTCGGCGCATGGGCGTTCGGCACCAGCCGGTCGTAGCTGTTCTCGTGCGGGGCAAACAGCAGCGTCGAGCCGGGCATGGCGGCAAGGCAGCCGGCGACGGCATGGCGCAGCACGTCCGAGCCCTCGTCGCCGCCATTGTCGAAGACGTTGCGGCCCTGTGCGTCCAGCACCGAGAAATGCATGTGCATGCCCGAGCCGTTCCATGCCTCGTAGGGCTTGGCCATGAAGGAGCCGGCAAAGCCGTAGCGCCGGGCCAGCCCCTTGACCAGCAGCTTGAAGAGCCAGGCGTCGTCGGCGGCCTTCAGCGGGTCGGGCTGGTGCATCAGGTTGATTTCGAACTGGCCCGGCGCGGCTTCCGAGATCGCGGTATCCGCGGGGATGTCCATCGCCTCGCAGGCGTCGTAGAGCGCGGTAAAGAAACGGTCGAAGGCGTCGAGCGCGCGCAGGGACAGCGTTTCCGCCCCGGTGCGGCGCTTGCCCGAGCGCGGGCTGGGCGGCACCCGCAGCTGGCCGCCCGAATCGTCGATCAGGAAGAACTCCAGCTCGGTCGCGACCATCGGGGTCAGGCCGGCGGCCTTGTAGCGTTCGACCACGCGGGCCAGCGCCTGGCGGGGATCGCCCTCATAGGGGCGGCCGTCCAGATGGAACATCCAGATCGGCAGCAGGCCGGTCGGCGCCTCGAGCCAGGGCATGGGCATGAAGCCGCGCTCGGTCGGCAGCAGTAGCCCGTCGGGGTCGCCGGCCTGGAAGACCAGCGGGCTGTCCTCGATATCCTCGCCCCAGATGTCCATGTTCAGGACCGAGAAGGGGAATTTGGTGCCCTCGGTCAGGATCTTGTCGGCAAAGCGTGCCGGGACGCGCTTGCCGCGCGCCACGCCGTTGAGGTCGGCGGCGGCGATGCGGATGGTCTTGACGTCGGGATGCTCGCGCAGCCAGTCCATGGGTCACCTGATGAGATTGGGCCTGTAACGGATCTTCTTCGCCGCGCCGGGAAGGTGGCGGTTCAGCCGCCGGTTCACCAGGCCGAACAGCGCGATCAGTCCCAGGGTCAGCAGCACGAAATAGCCCGCCACGATCGGATAGGCGATGAAGGGGTTGAAGGTCTTGTCGGCGAAATAATTGGCGTAATAAAGCGCGTCGCCCCGTTGCTGGAAGGCCGGGAAGCCGGAAAAGAACACCAGCGTCGTGGCGTGGAACAGGAAGATCGCCTCGTTGGTATAGGCGGGCCAGGCGAGCCGCATCGCCGTGGGCCAGACCACGCGGCGCCAGCGGGTCCAGCCGGCCATGCCATAGGCGTCGGCGGCCTCAAGCTCGCCCTTGGGCAGGTTGCGCAGCGCGCCGTAGAAGATCTCGGCCGAATAGGCGGCGGTGTTCAGCATCAGCACCAGCAGCGCCCCGGCCCAGGCGCGGGTCATCCAGCTGGTCTGCACGGTGATGCCCAGCACGTCGATGCCGGCGCGCGGCAGCTGCACCAGCAGCTCATAGGCCAGGAAGAACTGGATGAAGAGCGGGCTGCCGCGGAACAGGAAGATGAACCACTCGGCCGGCTTCCTGGCCCAGGGGTTGCGGCTGGCCTTGGCCACGGCCAGCGCATTGGCCAGGAAAAAGCCGAAAAGCAGCGCCAGCGCAGCGAAATAGACGTTCCAGATCAGGCCCGAGCCGATCAGCGTGACCTGCTCGCACAGCGTAAATCCGCTGCGCGGCAGCAGCCTTTCGCCCAGGCCAAGCGACCGCAGCCCATAGTCCTGGATGGTTTGCAGGCATTGGTTCATGTCGCGGCCTTTCGCATCGCCTCGCCGGCGGCGGTGGCCTGGCCCCGCGACAGCCTGGCCCGGATGCGGTCGAAGATCCGCTCCGATCCCCAGGTCATCAGCAGGTAGAAGACCAGGATGGCCAGGAAATAGTAAAGCCGCCAGTCGGGATGCGGATAGGCATAGGCGCGGGTCTTGGCGCCGCCCAGTTCGCGCGCCCAATAGACGATGTCCTCGACCCCCAGCACGAACAGCAGCGGCGTGGCCTTGATCAGGATCATCCACAGGTTCGCCAGGCCCGGCAGGGCATAGGTCCACATCTGCGGCACCAGGATGCGCCGGTTCACCTGGCGCGGGGTCATGCCGTAGGCCTCGGCGGTTTCCAGCTGCGCGCGCGGCACCGCGTTCATCGCGCCATGCAGCACATTGGCCGCGAAGGCGCCGAAGACCACGGCAAAGGCGATCACCGCCAGGAAAATGCCATAGGCCTGATGCACCCATTCCGGGCTGGTCGAAAGCGGCAGCTTGGCCGCGGCGCAGACGATGAACTCATTGCCCTGCCGCACCGGCACCGAGGGGTCGCAATAGACGCGCGAGCGCAGCCATTCGAAGCCCTGGTCCAGCGCGATGGGCACGAAGAGAAAGAAGATGATGTCGGGCACGCCGCGCACCATCGAGGTATAGATGCGGCCGAACCAGCGCACACCGGCGATGCGCGAGCGCGAGGCCATGGCGCCGCCGAAGCCGAAAAGCAGCGCCACCGGCGCGGTGATCGCCAGCAGCAACAGCACCGTGCCGAAGCTGGCATAGAACAGCATGTGGTTGCCGGTCGTCAGATAGCATGACAACCAGGCAAGCCCTTGCAGGGCAGAGGGGTCGGTGCAATGGGAAAGCATCATGCCGCCGGTTTGGCCGCCGCGGCAGGGACCGCGGCGGCATCAGTGATGTCATTCGTAGGTCTGCGCATCCTCGCCGAAATGCGTCTTGATCAGCGCGTTCAGGCTGCCGTCCTGCTTCATCGCGGCGATCGCCCCGTTCAGCTTTTCGCGCAGCTCGTTGTCGGACTGGCGCACGCCGATGCCGATGCCCTCGTCCAGCCGGACCTGCTCGCCCACGAAGATCAGGTCGTCGCTGTCCTCGACGAAGGGGCGCATGACCTCATGGTCGCCGAAGGCCGCATCGGCCTCGCCATTGCGGACGGCGGCGAAGACCTGGTCGATGTTGGGGTATTCCAGCATCGTGGCCTGGGTGTCGGCGATATGGGACGCCTGGACCGTGCCGGTCTGCACCGCGACGATGCCGGTTTCCAGGTTCGCCCCCTCGTCCAGCGCTACATAGGAGGAGGGCGCCGGCGGCAGGTAATCCTCGGTGAAGGCGATGACCTGCTTGCGTTCCTCGTTGATGCTCATCGCCGCCATGATGGCGTCATAGTTCGAGGATACCAGGTTGGGGATGATCGAATCCCAGTCGTTCTTGACCCAGGTGCATTGCAGTTCGGCCCGCTTGCACAGCTCGTTGCCCAGATCGACCTCGAAACCGGCGACCTGGCCCTGGTCGTTGATGAGGTTGTAGGGAGGATAGGCGCCCTCGGTGGCGATGCGCACCGTCTGGGCCATGCCCATGCCCGCGGTCAGCGCGAAGGCTGCGGCGGCAAGCGTCAGTTTCTTCATGTCCTTGCTCTCCTGTCGGTTCTTTCATTCGGCCATGGTGGCGCTCAGGAACTGGCGCAGCCGCTCGGACCGCGGCGCGCCGAAAAGCTGCGCCGGCGGTCCCTCTTCCTCGATCCGGCCCTGATGCAGGAAGACGACGTGATCGCTGACATCGGCCGCCAGCCGCATGTCATGGGTGACAAGCAGCATGGTGCGATGCTCGGCCGCCAGATCCTTGATGACCCGCACCACCTCCTGCTGCAATTCGGGGTCGAGCGCGCTGGTCGGTTCGTCCAGAAGTAGCGCCCTGGGCTCCATGCACAGCGCGCGGGCGATGGCGGCGCGCTGCTGCTGGCCGCCCGACAGCTGCGCCGGCCAGGCGTCGGCCTTGTCGCCGATGCCGACCTTGGCCAGCAATTCGCGCGCCCGTGCCTCGACCTGCCGCGCATCGCGCTTCAGCACATGCACCGGCGCCTCCATGACGTTTTGCAGGATGGTCATGTGCGACCACAGGTTGAACTGCTGGAACACCATGGACAGGTTGGTGCGCAGCCGCGTCACCTGCGCCCGGTCGGCGGGCACGCGGGCCAACCCGGTGCCGCGCCATTTCACCGCCTCGCCCTCGAACAGGATCTCGCCCTGCTGGCTGTCCTCGAGCAGGTTGCAGCAGCGCAGCAGCGTGGACTTGCCCGAGCCGGACGAGCCGATCAGGCTGATGACATGGCCGCGCGGCGCCGCCAGGCTGACGCCGCGGATGACCTGAAGCGGGCCATAGGCCTTGTGCAGATCCCTGATTTCTATCACCGGCACCCGCGCAGGATCGGCGGCGGGATCGGCGGCCGTGACGGGGGCGGCCATGGTCGGTTCTGTCTGGCTCATGGGAATATGAGGCGATATTTGCCGCGCGATTGCAACGCTTTCGTCGCGGGCCTTGCCGGCAGGGCAGGGGCGTGGATCGCCCCGGCAAGGGGCTGAGACGGCGGGTTGGGGCGGGGTTGCGCGTTCACTTGCCCGACAGCCCCAGATCGTCCAGCGCCCTTTGCCGCGCCAAGGCCGAATCGCGGTCGTTCACGCCCAGAAGGCCGGCCACCAGCCGCACCAGCGATTCCTCGTGGGCGCTGCGGGCGCCGTCGGCATAGGCGATCTCCCACAGGGCGGCGACGATCTCCTGGCGGTCATGCAGGTCGACGCGCTCCTTGATGGTGCGGGTGAAGCGGACGGTATCGGGCGCCTCGGCCTCGATCATCTCGGCCGCGGCGCGCCGTTCGGCCGCCTCGGCGGCGCCAAGGCCGCGGCGCCGGGCCAGCACCTGGTCGATGCGCTGCTGCTCGGCCGCGCCGTAATGGTCGTCGGCGCGCGCCAGCCGCACCAGCAGCGAGGCGATGGCGACCTCGGCATCCTGGCCGCTCAGGTGGGCGGAATCGGGGCGGTCGGCGAAAAGCCGGCTCAGAAGATTGCGAAACATGACCGGATATTAGGGTATTTTGGCGGCGCAACAATATCCCGCGCGAAATTTGTCAGGCAGATTCCCAGCCCTCGACGATGGCCAGGTCGGCGATCGAGCAGGGCTGCCGCAAGGCGAGCGCCGCCTGGTATTCCGGGCTGCGATAGCAGGCGCGGGCGGTTTCCAGGTCGGGAAACTCGATCACCACCGTGCGCGGGCGCATCTGGCCCTCGACCACCTCGAGCGCGCCGCCGCGCACCAGGAAACGCGCGCCATAGCGGTCAAAGGCGGCGGCATTGGCCTGGCGATAGGCTTCGTATGCGGCGGGGTCGTCGACCGTGACATGGCCGATCCAATAGGCTTTGGGCATGGCGGGCTCCTTGCGGCTGATCCGTGCCGATCATGCCGCGCGGGGCCGCCGCCGCAAGCCCGATCCCGCCCTAGTAACGTTGCGGCACGTAAAGCTCGGGCGGCAGCACCTCGCGCTCGTAATCGGGGTTGAAGACCCGGTCGGGCAGGGTGATCTCCTCGTGCGGGACCGGGCCGTAGGGCACCATGGTCAAAAGATGCGCCATGCAGTTCAGCCGCGCCCGCTTCTTGTCGTTGCCGGGCACGATATACCAGGGCGCCTCGGGGATATTGGTGCGCTCGAACATGTCCTCCTTGGCCTTGGTGTAATCCTCCCAGCGGATGCGGGATTGCAGGTCCATCGGCGACAGCTTCCACTGTTTCAGCGGGTCGTGGATGCGCATCAGGAAGCGCATCTGCTGTTCCTCGTCGGTGATCGAGAACCAGTATTTCACCAGACGGATGCCGGAACGCACCAGCATCCGCTCGAATTCCGGGACGTCGTCGAAGAATTGCTGCACCTCGTCCTCGGAGGCGAAGCCCATGACCCGCTCGACCCCGGCGCGGTTGTACCAGCTGCGGTCGAACAGCACGATCTCGCCCCCGGCCGGCAGGTGCGGGACGTAGCGCTGGAAATACCATTGCGTCTTTTCACGGTCCGAAGGGGCGGGCAGGGCCACCACGCGGGCGACGCGCGGGTTCAGGCGCTGGGTGATGCGCTTGATGGCGCCGCCCTTGCCGGCGCTGTCGCGGCCTTCGAAGATCACCACCACCTTTTCCTTGTGATGGGCCACCCAGTCCTGCAGCTTGATGAGCTCCGCCTGAAGCCGCAGCAGCTCGCGGAAATAGTCGGCGCGCGGCATCTGGTCGGGATGGGTGTCGCGATAGATGCGGGCGATTTCCTGGGACAGGATCGCATCCTCCATCTCGATCTCGAAATCCTCGTCGAGCGTGTCCTGAAGTTCGGCTTCAAGCCAGTCCTTGGGTGTCTGGTCCTGCATGGGGATCTCCTGCTGCGCTTGCCTGCGATCTAGCCTTGCAATGTGACAATCCTGTGTCGCCCCTCAGAACAGCCCGGCGCAGTCGCGGGTGACGCCAAAGGCGAAGCCGCCGCCGCTGGCATCGGCCACCGTGCCGCACCAGCGCCCGTCGCTGGAAAACAGGCTCTTGCTGCCCTTGGGGCGATAGGCGACGCGCTTGCCGCCCAGGTCGAACAGGTTCAGCGTGCCCGCGCCGTTCGGGGCGTAATAGCCGACGACCGAGCCGTCCGCGGTGAAGATCACCCGCTTCTCATTGGCCGGGTTGCGCGGCGAATTGGCATAGCGCGAGGCGCTGTTGGCCGGGCTTGCCGCCGAATTGGCGGCCGCATGCGGCGAGTTCGCCTGCCGCGAGGGCTGGTTCTGCGGCGCGCCCGGCCCAAGGTCGAAGGGCAGGCGCGTCTGGTCCAGCACGAACAGCGGCGCATCCGCCAGCGCGGGCAAGGCGCAAAGCATCAGGACCGGAATCGGGGCAAGGCGCATGTCGGGACCGTCCATTGGATCCCGACACTATGGCGCGGCGCGGCGGTTCAGACCAGCCGCTCGTTCTCCATCGCGGCGCGGACGAAGCCGGCGAACAGCGGCGCGGGCTGGAACGGCTTGGATTTCAGCTCGGGGTGCGACTGCACGCCGATGAACCAGGGATGGTCGCGGTATTCCACCACCTCCGGCAGCCGCCCGTCCGGCGACATGCCCGAGAAGCTGAGCCCCGCCGCCTCCAGCTGGTCGCGGTATTTGGCGTCTACCTCGTAGCGGTGGCGGTGGCGGTCCTCGATCTCCAGCGCGCCGTCATAGACTTCCGAGATCTTCGAGCCCGGCGCCAACACGGCGGTATAGGCGCCCAGCCGCATGGTGCCGCCCTTGTCGTCGCTCAGCTTGCGCTGCACGGTGTAATTGCCCTGCACCCATTCCTTGAGGTGATAGACGACGGGGGTGAAGCGGGTCTTGCCGGCCTCGTGGTCGAACTCCTCGGAACCCGCGTCGGGCATGTCGGCCAGGTTCCGCGCCGCCTCGATCACCGCCATCTGCATGCCCAGGCAGATGCCCAAGTAGGGCACCTTCTTCTCGCGCGCATATTTCGCCGCGGCGATCATGCCCTCGGTGCCGCGCTCGCCGAAGCCGCCGGGCACGATGATGCCGTTATAGCCGTCCAAGAGATGCGCGCCCTCGCCCTCCAGCTTTTCGCTGTCCACCCAATCGGCCTTGACGCGGACGCGATTGGCCATGCCGCCATGGGTCAGCGCCTCGGCGATGGATTTATAGGCATCCTCGAGCTGGGTGTATTTGCCGACGATGGCGATGCGGACCTGGCCCTCGGCATTGGTCAGCCGGTCCATCACGTCCTCCCACCGGGTCAGGTCGGGGCGCGGCGCCGGGCTGATCTGGAAGGCGTCCAGCACCGCCTGGTCCAGGCCCGCGCGGTGATAGGCCAGCGGCGCCTCGTAGATCGACTTCAGGTCATAGGCCGGGATCACCGCATCGGGGCGGACATTGCAGAACAGCGCGATCTTGGCGCGTTCCTTTTCCGGGATCGGCTGCTCGCTGCGGCAGACCAGCACGTCGGGGGCGATGCCGATCGAGCGCAGCTCCTTGACGGAATGCTGGGTCGGTTTGGTCTTCAGCTCGCCGCTTGCCGCCAGCCAGGGCAGCAGCGTCAGATGCACGAAGATGCATTGCCCGCGCGCGCGTTCCTGGGCGAATTGCCGGATCGCCTCGAAGAAGGGCAGGCCCTCGATGTCGCCTACGGTGCCGCCGATCTCGCAGAGCATGAAATCGACCTCGTCCTCGCCCACGGCCAGGAAGTCCTTGATCTCGTTGGTGACGTGGGGGATGACCTGGATGGTCTTGCCCAGATAGGCGCCGCGGCGTTCCTTTTCCAGCACGTTGGAATAGATCCGCCCCGACGAGACCGAGTCGGTCTTGCGCGCCGAGACGCCGGTGAAGCGTTCGTAATGGCCCAGGTCCAGGTCGGTCTCGGCGCCGTCGTCGGTGACGAAGACCTCGCCATGCTCGAAGGGGCTCATCGTGCCGGGATCGACGTTCAGATAGGGGTCGAGCTTGCGCAGCCGGACGGTAAAGCCGCGCGCCTGCAACAGCGCCCCCAGCGCCGCCGATGCCAGCCCCTTGCCGAGCGAGGAAACCACGCCGCCGGTGATGAAGATGTAACGCGCCATCGAGGGGCCCCCGTGAGTAATCCAATAAAAGATCGCGGCCCGAATCTGGGCGGCATCACGGGACTCGACTCATATCCGATTTGCCCCGTGGCCGCAACGGACCGCAAGTTGTTGTAAGGGGCGCCGGTCGCGCCCCCAAGTTGTGGTGTCAGTTGTTGGCCGGTGCCGGGCTTTCCTGCGCCGGTGCAGCGGCCGGCGGTGTCACCGGCGCGGTCGCGGGGGCATTGCCCTCGGTCGGCGCGGCGGGCGTCGGGGCCGGGGTTTCGGTCGGGGTCTCGGCGGCGGGTGCAGGTGCGGTCGCAGGCGGTGCGACCGGCTGGCCGGCGCCCGGAACCACGGGCTGGCCCGCGCCGGGCGGCGGGACGTAGTCGCCGATGCCGGGCAGGCCGGTCGCCGGGGCCTGTTGGGTGCCGCCCAGGTTCAGCTGGTCCACGATCGAGCCGCTGGAGGCGTTCTGCGCGGCGATCAGCGTCAGCGTCATCGAGGTGATGATGAAGCCGATGGCAAAGATCCAGGTCAGGCGCGACAGCGCATTGGCTGCCTGGCGGCCGGTCATGACGCCGCCTCCGCCACCGCCCATGCCAAGGCCGCCGCCTTCGGACCGCTGCAGCAGCACCACCCCGATCAGCAGCACGGCGAGGATCAGATGCACGGTAAGAACGACGTTTTCCACCACGGGGCCTTTCATTCAGCGACGCGCCTATCTAGTCACCAAGGCGCGGATTGGCAAGCGGGGGCTGGCATGGGCGCGTTGATGATCCAGGGAACCGGGTCGAATGTCGGGAAATCGCTGCTGGTGGCGGGGCTGTGCCGGGCTGCCAGGCTGCGCGGGATCAGCGTGGCGCCCTTCAAGCCGCAGAACATGTCGAACAATGCCGCCGTGACCCCGGACGGGGGCGAGATCGGCCGGGCGCAGGCGCTGCAGGCGCGGGCGGCGGGGCTGGCGCCCTCGGTCCACATGAACCCGGTGCTGCTGAAGCCCGAAACCGACCGCGCCGCGCAGGTGGTGGTGCAGGGCCGCGCCGTGGCGCGGGCCGCGGCGGCGGATTACGGCGCGCTCAAGGCGCAGCTGATGGGCGCGGTGCTGGACAGTTTTGCCCGGTTGCGCGCCGCGCATGACCTGGTGCTGGTCGAGGGCGCGGGCAGCCCGGCCGAGGTCAACCTGCGCGCCCGCGACATCGCCAACATGGGATTCGCCCGCGCCGCCGATGTTCCGGTAGTGCTGGCCGGCGACATCGACCGCGGCGGGGTGATCGCGCAGATCGTCGGCACCCAGGCGGTGATCGACCCGGTGGATGCGGCGATGATCCGCGGCTTCGTCATCAACCGCTTTCGCGGCGATCCCTCGCTTTTCGATGCCGGCCGGGTCTTTATCGCGCAGCGCACCGGCTGGCCGGACCTGGGCCTCGTGCCGTGGTTCGCCGATGCCGCGCTTTTGCCGGCCGAGGATGCGGTGGACCTGCGCCGCACCCGCGGCACGGGCGGGCTGCACATCGCCTGCCCGATGCTGTCGCGGATCGCGAATTTCGACGATCTCGACCCCTTGGCGGCCGAGCCGGGGGTGCGGCTGACCATGGTGCCGCCCGGACAGGCGCTGCCGGGCGATGCCGACCTGGTGGTCCTGCCGGGCACGAAATCGACGCGAGGCGACCTGGCCTTTCTGCGCCAGCAGGGCTGGGACGTCGACCTGGCCGCGCATCTGCGGCGCGGCGGGCGGTGCCTGGGCATCTGCGGCGGCTACCAGATGCTGGGCCGCTGGGTCCACGACCCCGAGGGGCATGACGGCGACCCCGGCAGCACCCCCGGCCTGGGCCTGCTGGACGTCGAGACCCGCATGGCGCCCGACAAGCGCCTGACGCGGGCCCAAGGCACCGCGCTCGGCCAGCCGGTCGAGGGCTACGAGATCCACATGGGCCGGACCGAGGGGCCGGACTGCGCCCGCCCCTTCGCCCATATCCCCGGCCCGGACGGCGCCACCAGCCCCGACGGGCGCGTCGCCGGCACCTATCTGCACGGGCTGTTCTCGGGCGACGCTTTCCGCGCCGCCTGGCTTGGGCAGTTCGGCGCAGCTTCGGCGCTGGATTACGGCGCGGGGGTCGAGACGGTGCTGGACCGGCTGGCCGCGCATCTCGAGGCGCATCTGGACATCGACCAGATTTTCGCGCTGGCGCGCTAGGGACCGGATTTTCGCACTGGCGCGCGAGGGGCCGGCCCTTTGCGCCGGCGCGGCTAGAGGGTTTCCGCCAGGATGCGCTCGGCTTCGGCCAGGCAGGGGGTCAGGCGGGCGCGGTCCTCGCCGGGGAAGAAGCGGGCGCGCACCGCGGTGGGCATGGGCGCCGGCTCGGCGATGACGACGCGCGGGCCCAGGGATGCGTTCTCGGCCTGCCAGCTTTGGGCCAGGGCGATCTGCCCGGCCTTGGTCGCGCCATAGCTGCCGAAGAACTTCTGCCCGGCGCGCTTGTCGTCGAAGAACAGCGCCGTGCCCTGGCGGGCGCGCAACAGCGGCTCGATCAGGTTGAGCAGCCCGCGCGTGGCGACGATGTTCAGGTCGACCGATTTCTGGAAATCCTTGGCGTCGATATGCCCGGCCGGCGACAGCGGCGCGGCATGGATCGCCGTATGCGCCCAGAGGTCGAGCCCGCCCCAGCGCTCCATCGCCGCCCGGACCATCTGCACCATGGCCTGCGGCTCGCCCACGTCCATCGGCGCCAGCGTGGCCGAGCCGCCGGCCTTGCGGATGCGGTCGTCCAGTTCCTCGAGCGCGCCGGTGGTGCGGGCGACGGCCAGGATATGCCAGCCGCGCGCGGCAAGGGTTTCGGCCAAAGCGGCGCCAAGGCCGCGCGAGGCGCCGGTGATCAGCGCGATTTTGTCATGCTCGGTCATAGTGCCGATTTCGCACCGGCCGCGGCGGCGCGCAAGCCCCTTGCAGCGGGGCTGCCGGCAACTGCGTCACATTGACCTTGCCGCCGCCCGCAGCGCTGATCGGGGGCTTTCAGTCGGGCTGCTGCAGCTTGGCCAGCGCGGACTGGCACATGCCCAGGCCCAGCCAGCGGCAGCCGTTGCAGATCCGCTCCAGATCCCTGGGCTGCAGCCGCGCCGCGGCGCGGGCCTGGGCCTCGGCCCAGGTCATGCGCTGGCCTGGGCGGATGTCCAGCGCCGCGGCATGGCGCCGATCCAGCCGGCTGATCCGGTCGTCCGCGGCGCAGCCCATGCCGCGCCGCGACGGGCAAGGGGCGCAGATCGAATCGGCCATGACGGTAAAGACCACCGGCACCTGCGGATCGGCGCGCAGCCGGCCCAGGACGACGGCGTTCATGTTCCGGGTGAACTCGGGCGAATAGCCGCGCCCCTGCCAGCCGATCGAGCAAAGCACGTGATGGGGGCGCAGCAGAACGGCCCCGGAACTGGTCCGGGGCCGATCCTGGTCCTGGACGGTCGCGCTCAGCGGGCGTCCAGCGGCTTGTAATCGCGCCGCGGCGAGCCGACGTAAAGCTGGCGCGGGCGGCCGATCTTGTTCTGCGGGTCGGCGATCATCTCCTTCCACTGCGAGATCCAGCCGACGGTCCGCGACAGCGCGAAGATCGGGGTGAACATCGAGGTCGGGAAGCCCATCGCTTCCAGGATGATGCCCGAGTAGAAATCGACGTTCGGATAAAGCTTCTTCGAGACGAAATACTCGTCCTCCAGCGCGATCTTCTCAAGCTCCTTGGCAACTTGCAGCGTCGGGTTGTTGTGGACGCCCAGCAGGTCCAGCACCTCGTCGGCCGATTCCTTCATCACCTTGGCGCGCGGGTCGAAGTTCTTGTAGACGCGGTGGCCAAAGCCCATCAGCCGGAACGGGTCGTTCTTGTCCTTGGCGCGGGCGATGAATTCGGGGATGCGCTCGACCGAGCCGATCTCGCGCAGCATTTCCAGGCAGGCCTGGTTGGCGCCGCCATGCGCCGGGCCCCAGAGGCAGGCGATGCCGGCCGCGATGCAGGCAAAGGGGTTCGCCCCCGAGGAGCCGGCCAGGCGCACGGTCGAGGTCGAGGCGTTCTGCTCGTGATCGGCATGCAGCGTGAAGATGCGGTCCATGGCGCGGGCCAGGGCCGGATCGACGTTATAGGGCTCGGCCGGGACCGAGAAGCACATGTGCAGGAAGTTGCTGGCATAATCCAGCTCGTTCCGGGGATAGACGAAGGGCTGGCCCAGAGAATACTTGTAGGCCATGGCGGCGATGGTCGGCACCTTGGCGATCAGCCGGATCGAGGCGATCTCGCGCTGCACCGGGTCGTTGATGTCGATCGAATCGTGATAGAAGGCCGACATCGCCCCCACGACGCCCACCATGGTCGCCATCGGGTGGCTGTCGCGGCGGAAGCCGCGGAAGAAATAGTGCATCTGCTCGTGCACCATGGTGTGGCGGGTGATCCGGGTCTCGAAATCGACCAGTTGGTCGGGGGTCGGCAATTCGCCGTAAAGCAGCAGGTAGCAGACTTCCAGGTAATGCGACTGCGCGGCCAATTGCTCGATCGGATAGCCGCGATACCACAGCTCGCCCTTGTCCCCGTCGATATAGGTGATCGTCGAATCGCAGGACGCGGTCGAGGTAAAGCCGGGGTCATAGGTGAAAACGCCCGCCTCGCCATAGAGCTTGCGGATGTCGACCACATCCGGCCCCGCGGTCGGGGACAGGACCGCGAGGTCGTAGTCCTTGCCCGCCAGATGCAGTCTTGCGGCTTTTTCTTCTGCCATTCCCAGTTCCTTTCACCTGTCTCCGGCCCGCAGGCCGGGTGATGGGGGCGGGTCTCAGCCCGCTTGATCCTGCAGCCGGGCCACCGTTTCGTCGCGGCCAAGCGCCAACATCATGTCGAACACGCTGGGGGTGGAACTGCGCCCGGCCAGTGCCGCGCGAAGCGGCGCCGCGACCTTGCCCAGCCCCAGCCCGTGCGACTCGCCAATCCGCTTGGCTGCCGCTTCGAGTTCGTTGCGGTCCCAGCTAGCATTCTGCACCGCGGCAGTCAATTCAGTCAGTATACCACGGGATACAGTATCCAGCGCCGCCGCCGCCTTTTCCTCGACCGCGACCGGCCGGTCGATCAGCGCGAAATGCGCCTGGTCGAGCAGCGCGGGCAGGGTCCTGGCCTTGGCCTTCAGCGCCTCCAGCGCGGGAAGCAGCCGGGCGATCTGGCGTTCGGACAGCGGCGGTGCGCCGGTCGCGGCGCGGAAACGCGCGATTTCCTCCAGCAATTCGGCATCTCCCATCCGGGCGATATGCCAGCCGCTGACATGTTCCAGCTTCTTGAAGTCCAGCCGGGCCGGGGCCTTGCCGATGCCGTCCAGGTCGAACCAGGCCCTGGCCTGGGCGTCGTCGAACAGCTCGTCGTCGCCATGGCTCCAGCCCAGCCGCGCCAGGTAGTTGCGCATCGCTGCCGCCGGATAGCCCATGGCGGCATATTCGTGCAGGCCCACGGCGCCATGGCGCTTGGACAGCTTCTTGCCGTCCGGCCCGTGGATCAGCGGGATATGGGCAAAGACCGGGATGTCCCAGCCCATCGCCTGATAGATCTGGATCTGCCGCGCGGCATTGGTCAGGTGGTCGTCGCCCCGGATCACATGGGTCACGCCCATGTCGTGGTCGTCCACCACCACCGCCAGCATATAGGTGGGCGTCCCGTCCGAGCGCAGCAGCACCATGTCGTCCAGCTGCGCATTGCCGAAGGTCACGTCGCCCTGCACCGCATCGCGCACCACGGTTTCGCCGTCGCGCGGCGCCTTCAGCCGGATCGCATGGGGGCCGTCGGGCAGGCTGGCCGGATCGGCGTCGCGCCAGGGCGACAGGAACAGGGTCGAGCGCCCCTCGGCCTTGGCCTTTTCGCGAAAGGCCTCGATCTCCTCGGCGGTCGAGAAGCATTTGTAGGCGGTGCCGTTTTCCAGCATGGCGCGGGCGACCTCGGCATGGCGGGCGACGCCGGCGAACTGGCTGACCGGCTCGCCATCCCAGTCCAGGCCCAGCCAGCGCAGGCCCTGCAGGATCGCCTCGGTCGCCTCGGGGGTCGAGCGGGCGCGATCGGTATCCTCGATCCGCAGCAGGAACTTTCCGCCCCGCCCGCGGGCATAGAGCCAGTTGAACAGGGCCGTCCGCGCGCCCCCGATATGCAGGTAGCCGGTGGGCGAGGGCGCGAAGCGGGTCACGACGGGGCGGGAATCAGTCATCAGCGGTCCGGTCAGTTTCAGAAAACGGGGCCATCGGCCATGCCCGTTAATCCTTTCGAAAGGTCGGCATGCCAATCTTGGCGCCACAGATAAGCAAGTGCCACGGCAAGGACAAGTTTTGGTGACGGAATCGGTGAATGCTTTGCAAACGCGGCTGCCGGCCCTGGCGCCGCGCGGCGGGCGGCAGGCGGCGGCCGGGCTGCGGCCGTCGGTCGGCATTCGCGCGGGGCTGCTGCCCTGGATGCCCTTCTGGCTTGCGCTGGGCATCGGCGGCTGGTTCCTGCTGCCGCGGGAACCGGGGCCGGGCTTCCATGCCGGGCTGGTCCTGGCCGGGGTCGCCTGCCTGCTGCTGCCGACCGGGGCGATGCGGCTGGCCGGGTCCGGCAGGCTGGGCTGGGCCTGGGCGGACCGGCTGCGGCTGGCCGCCTTCGCAGCCTTGCTGGTGGTGCTGGGGGCGGGGCTCGCCGGGGTCCGGGCGCATCTGGTCGCCGCCCCGGTGCTGGATTTCCGCTATTACGGCCCGGTCGAGGGGCGGGTCGTGGGCATCGACCGCTCGTCGCGCGACCGGATGCGGCTGCTGCTCGACCAGGTCGGGCTGCACGAGGTCGCGCCCGGCCGCACGCCGGCGCGGGTGCGGATCTCGCTGATGGAGCCGCAGGAACTGCCGGTGCCCGGCCAGCGCGTGATGCTGACCGCGCATCTGGGTCCGCCCGCCGGCCCGTCCGAGCCGGGCGGCTTCGACTTCCGCCGCCTGGCCTGGTTCGAACGCCTGGGCGCGGTGGGCTATGCCCGCGCGCCGGTGATGACGGTCGAGCCGCCGGCCGATGGCGGAATGCTGGCGCTGCACCGTATCCGCATGTCGCTGTCCCAGGCCATGCAGGAGCGGATCGGCGGCCAGGCGGGGGCGGTCTCGGCCGCGCTGATGACCGGCGACCGTTCCGGCATCGCCGAGCAGACCAACCAGATCATGCGCGATTCGAATCTTTACCACATCGTGTCGATCTCGGGGCTGCACATGAGCATGCTGGCCGGCTTCGTCTATGCCGCGTTGCGGCTGGGCGGCGTGGCGGCGCAGGGGCTGGGCGGGGTGCGGGCGGTGCCGGTCCACAAGCTGGCGGCGGCGGGGGCGCTTGGCGCCTCGGCGCTGTATCTGTGGCTTTCGGGCGGCGGCGTCGCGACCGAGCGCGCCTTCATCATGGTGGCGGTGATGCTGCTTGCGATCATCGCCGACCGGCGCGCGGTGTCGCTGCGCACCGTCGCCGTCGCCGCCGGCATCGTGCTGGTGCTGAACCCCGAAGCGCTGACCGAGGCCGGCTTCCAGATGAGCTTTGCCGCCACGGTCGCGCTGATCCTGATGCAGGAGCCATGGGCAAGGCTGTCACCGCGGCTGCCCTGGTGGGCCCGGCCGGTCCTGATGCTGTTTCTGTCCTCCTTCGTGGCCGGCATGGTGACGGCCCCCATCGCCGCGGCGCATTTCGGGCGGATGACGCAATACGGCCTGCTGGCCAACATGCTGGTCGTGCCCGTCGTCGGCGCGCTGGTGATGCCGGGCGGGGTCTTCGCCGCGCTGCTGGCTCCGCTGGGCTTGGCGCAACCGGCCCTGTGGCTGATGGGGCTGGGAACCGGCTGGATGCTGGCGGTCGCGCAATGGATCTCGGACCTGGGCGGGGCGGTCACGCTGTTTCCCGTCGCGCCGCGCGCCGTCCTGCCGCTGATGGCCGTGGGCGCCATGCTGCTTTTGCCCGGTGCGCAGCCCGCGGGCGCGCGCGGTCCCCTGCCGCTTTTGCGCCGGGGCACGGGCATCGCCCTGTTGGCGGCGGCGGGGGTGCTGTGGCTGGGTGCGACACGCCCTGACATCCTGGTTTCGGCCCAGGGCGACGCGGTGGCGGTGCTGACCCCCGCGGGCAGGGTGCCTTCGAAGCCCGGCGGCGGCAGCTTCGCGGTAGAGAGCTGGCTCAAGGCCGATGGCGACGCCGCCGATCAGGCCGGTGCCGCGGCGCGCCCGCTGTGGCAGGGCCCGCCCGCGAATCGCTGGGCGGAACTCGACCGAGGCGGGATCCGGCTTCGCATCCGCCACCTGACCGGCAGGGCCACGCGCGAGGATGCCCGCGGCCAATGCCGCGAAGGCGGCATCCTGGTCGCGAACGCCGCCCTTTCCCCCAGCCCCGCCGCCCTGGGCGAATGCCTGGTTCTCGATCCGCCCTATCTGCGGAAACACGGCGCGGTGGCGATATTCCTGGAGCCTTCCGGCCCCAGATACGTTTCCGTCGACCGGCCGGGCATCCGCCGACTCTGGCACTGACGCAATCCGCATGGGGTCGAAGCAAATGCATGGTCTGGTCAATCGCTGTATCGAGGCGTTCCTGCGCAACACCTATGGCAGCGCGACCTGGCAGCAGGTCGCCGCCGAAGCCGATGTCCACCCCGACGGGTTCCTGACCTGGGAAAGCAGCCCGGACAGCATCACCCATGCCATCGTCCTCGCCTCGGCCCGGCGGCTCGACAAATCGGTGGGCGAGCTGCTCGAGGATGTCGGGGCATGGCTGAGCCGGCAGGAGCAGATCCGCCGGCTGTTGCGGTTCGGCGGCGCGAATTTCCAGGAATTCGTCGAATCGCTGCGTGAATTGCCGGGCCGCATCCACCTGGTGATCCCCGACCTGGAGTTTCCCGGATTCACGGTCCTGTCCGACGCGCCGGGACGCTACCGGATCATCGCCGAGCCGCACCAGCCGGGCCTGATGCGCGTCCTGGCCGGCATGCTGCGGGTGATGGCGGACGACTATGGCTCGCTTGCCGTCATTTCGGTCGTCCGGGACCGCATCGACATAGATGTCGTCCTGCCTGATTACTCCAGCAAGCGGGGCTTCGAGCTTTCCCCCAAGCGAGCGCAGATTTGAAAGACGCCGTGATAGACATTCGCACCCTGTCGGAGCTGATGCCGATGCATCTCATGGTGGATCGCGCCGGCGTGATGGTGTCGCGCGGCAAGACGCTTGCCAAGGTATTGGGCAGCGCGTCCCGCCTGGAGGACGCCTTCATTCCCGCCAACAACCTGGGCCACCGCATCCGTTTCGAGGAGCTGTTTCCCCAGCTTGGCTGCGGCAGGCGGGTCTTTTTGCAGCTGCGCGACCATGGCGGCGTTTCCCTGCGCGGGCATGGCGTGCATCTGTCGCCGGACATGGCCATGCTCAACCTGGGCTTCGGCATATATCTTTCCTCGGCAGTGCAGAAATTCGAATTGAACGATTCCGATTTTCCGCCGTCCGACCTGGCCATGGAATTCCTGTTCCTGCACGAGGCGAACCGCGCGGCGCTGCTGGAACTGTCGCGCGTCAACACCAGCCTGGAGGGCGCCCGCGAAAGCGCGCAGATCCTGTCGATCACCGATCCGCTGACCGGGCTGCTGAACAGGCGTGGCTTCGACGTCGTGTTTTCCAAGGCATTCGAGGCGCGCAACCGCAATCCCTTTGCGCTGGTCCACCTGGATCTCGACCATTTCAAGGAGGTCAACGACCGATTCGGCCATGCCGCCGGCGACCGCGTCCTGGTCACGGTGGCATCGGTCCTGGCCTCGGGGGTGCGTTCCGGCGACCGGGTCTGCCGCATCGGCGGGGACGAGTTCCTGATCCTGATCTTCTCCGACAGGCCGGAGGAGGATGCGATGAACGTCTGCACCCGGATGATCCACCAGATCATGGCCGCGAAAACCTATCCGTGCCGGATCACGGCCAGCATGGGCGTCGCGGTGTCCGGCAACAGGCGCATCACCCACCAGCACCAGCTGTTCGAGATGGCGGATGCGGCGCTTTACCAGGCGAAGTTGGCCGGCAAGGGCAGGGTGGTACTGTGGACCGATCCCGGCGGCTGATCCGCGCCTGGATGATCGGGGCGGATGATCGCGCTCCGGCCATGCCGCATGCCGCGCCTCAGCTGCGATCCGGTCCTGCTGTTCCGCGCCGCGGCGGCGCGTCGCAAGATGGCCGGGCATGGACGGTGGGCGCGGGGCGCGGGATCGGCACAGGCGTCGCTCAACCATGAGGTTTTCTGCGCGCGCATTGCTGGTTACTGTGCGCCCAAACGAGTCGGGGGTTGCGGGTATGCAGGTGGTCTTTCATTGCGGGGTTCACGGAACGGACCTCTATCGCATGGTCAAGACGCTGTTGCAGAACCGCGACTGGCTGCTGCGCAACGGGATCGAGCCCGTCACCCCGAACCGGCATGGCGAGATCTTCAACGAGGCGCTGAGCGCGCTGCGCGGTGGCCCCGCCACCAAGGCGATGGAGCAGGTGATGCTGGATGCGATCCTGGATTCGGACGATCCGCGCCGTATCATTTGCAGCACGCCCAGCTTTCTTGGCCGGGCGACGCGGGCCATCTCGCCCGAGGGGCTTTACGTCACCGCCGGCGAGAAGATGGCGGCGCTGGCCAACCTGTTTCCCAGCGCCGAGGTCGAGTTCTTCATCGCGCTGAAGAACCCGGCCACGCTGGTCCCGTTCGTCCTGTCGCAGGAGGGCAGCGGCAGCTATGCCGAGCTGATGGACGGCGTCGATCCCGAGGCGCTGCGCTGGGGGCCGGCGCTGCGGCGCATCCAGGCCGCGCTGCCGGGCCGGCGCCTGGTGGTCTGGTGCCACGAGGACACCTCGCTGATCTGGCCCGAGGTGGTGCGCCGCATCGCGACCATGCCCGCCGACGTGCCGCTCAAGGCCGGATTGCAGATCCTGGGCGACATCCTGCACCCGGACGGCATCCGCATGATCCGCGACGCGCTGGCGCAGGAAGAACGGCTGACCGTCGCAAGCCGCCGCCGCATCTTTGCCGCCGCCCTGGAGGCATATGGCCAGCCCGAGCAGATCGAGGTCGAGCTGAACCTGCCCGGCTGGACCCAGCAGATGGTCGATCGCATCACCGCCGCCTATGACGCCGACATGGCCGAGATCGCCGCCCTGCCCGGAATCGAATTCCTTACCCCCTGACCGGGCGGTTTCCCGGCTTGCGGAATGCGGCGGGCCGGTGCGAAAGCGCAAGATCGGCTGCAATTGCCGGCCGGGGAACCGGCACCGCGGCATGGCTGATTCTGCGGCAGCGGCGGGTTTTCATGAATGTCCCGGCGCGGGCTTCCAACGACACCGCGTCGACGAGTGGCCCGGATTCCCCCCGCCCTGGCACCGAGCCGCGCGATTTTCATGCAAAGGTGGAAATTTATTCAATCATGCAATCATGACGTGTCGCGAAAATGGCGCGATATGGCGAATCCTGCGGCAAAAATCGTGGTGATGGCGTGGCCATTTCATCGGCGGACGGAAGATTTTCCATGACGAACAACGGGTTTCACGGCCAGGGTTAATCATGTTGACCTTACGTAACCGTTCGGTTTGCGCGTGATGCATTGATCCTTTGCGGTTCTTGGCAATAATGTTTCAAAGCTATCCGTTATGGTGCAAATTTATTCTTAAATATTTTCGAAAGAGCTTGGTATAATATGGAAATGCTGAATGACATCGAAGTCATCCTGGGGGCCCGTTCGGCGCAAGAGGTCTGGCAGCATTACGTTGCGCGCCTGACCGAACTGGGTTTTCCCAACATTTCCTATCATGCGGTGCGGATCCTGGAGGCCTCGTGCGACCGGATGCTGGAGGACCGCGTCCTGCTGTCCAGTTACCCGCCGCGCCTGATGCAGGAGCTTGCCGCGCTGGACCTGCTTGAAAGCCTGCCGATGCACCGCTGGCTGACCCATAACAGGGGCAGCGAAAGCTGGGACTGGATGCGGCGGCTCCGCCTGGCCGGGCGGCTGACGCCGCAGGAAGAGCGCGCGGCCGATGCTTTCGCCCGCTACGGCCATGTCGCGGGCTATGCGGTCGGCATGGGCGACGATGTGGAGCGGGTGCGCGCTGGCGTGATCCTCGGCGGCGCGATCGGCATGCGGCAGGACCGGCTGGACGCGCTTTGGGCGCAGCACGGCCGGCTTGTCGAGGCGCTGAGCCGGCTGGCGCATCTGCGCATCTCGACCCTGCCCCATGCCGAGCAGGAATGCGTGCTGACCCTGCGCCAGCGCGAGGTGCTGGAATGCATCTCGGTCGGCCGCACCACCCAGGAAATCGCCGAGATCCTGGACGTCACGCCGGCCACGGTGGAAAAGCATCTGCGGCTGGCGCGCAAGGCGCTGGGGGCCAAGACCACGGCGCAGGCGATCCTGCTGGCCGCCAGCCGCAGGCAGATCTTCAACTCCACCGCCGAGCCGCATGGCCCCGGACAGGGCGGGCATCCCTCGCCCGCCCGAGACGGCGCGCCGGGGCTGTCGGCGCGCGACCAGATCTGCGCCGGCTGACGCATTGCGGCCGAGGCTGTGTGGAAACTCAGTCGAGCATGGTCGGGCACGGAACAATGTTCGCCTGCTGGCCTTGCAGAGAGACTTTGTTCTAAAGCGGGCCGCCGTGAATGTATTTCTAAGGAAACTGTTCTTCGTAAATTTTCAGAATTGGAGTTTTCACACAGCCTCGGCCCGATGCCGTCGCGGAATGCGAAACGCCGGCCCAAAAGGGGGCCGGCGTCCGTAATCCGGGTCTGGCGAGAATCAGGCGCCGGCGCGGGTCTTGGCGACCTCGGCGGCGAAATCCTCTTCCTTCTTCTCGATGCCTTCGCCGACCACGACGCGGGCATAGCCGGTCACTTCGACGCCGGCCTCTTGCGCGGCCTGGGCCACGGTCACGTCGGGGTTGATGACGAATTTCTGGCCCAGCAGGGTCACTTCCTCGAAGAACTTCTTCATCCGGCCTTCGATCATCTTCTCGATCACCGCCTCGGGCTTGCCCGATTCGCGGGCCTGCTCGGTCAGCACCGACTTCTCGCGCTCGACCAGCGAGGGGTCCAGGTCGGCTTCCGACAGCGAGGCCGGGTTGGTCGCCGCGATATGCATGGCGATCTGCTTGCCGATCTCCTGCGCCTTGGCGGCATCGCCCTTCAGCGCGACCAGCACGCCGATCTTGCCCATGCCCTCGGCAGCGGCGTTATGCACGTAAGAGACGATGGTGTCGCCTTCCAGCGCGTGCATCCGGCGCAGGGTCATGTTCTCGCCGATGCGGGCGATGGCGTCGGTCAGCACGTCCTCGACCGGGCGGCCGTTCAGATGCGTGGCCTTCAGCACCTCGACATCGGTGGCAGCGTCCAGCGCGACATTGGTGATCTCGCGCACGAGCTGCTGGAAATCGGCGTTCTTGGCGACGAAATCGGTTTCCGAGTTCAGTTCGACGGCGACCCCGCGGCCGGCGCGGACGGCGACGCCCACCAGGCCCTCGGCGGCGACGCGGCCCGATTTCTTGGCGGCCTTGGCCAGACCCTTGGTGCGCAGCCAGTCGACGGCGGCTTCCATGTCGCCATTGGTTTCGGTCAGCGCCTTCTTGGCGTCCATCATGCCCGCGCCGGTGGTTTCGCGCAGGTCTTTCACCATAGCAGCGGTGATAGCCATCGAGAGTCTCCTTGCTTTTCAATGCGTCAGGCGGGGTTTATCCCCGCCTGATGAATGTTCCGTAAACCTGTCGCGGCCCGCTTGGGACCGGCGCCGATCAGGCTTCGGCGGCTTCCTCAGCGGTCTCGCCGGCCAGCTCTTCCTCGACGCTGGCTTCCAGCGCGCCCAGGTCCACGCCGGCAGCGCCCATCTGCGCGGTCATGCCGTCCAGCGCGGCGCGGCTGATCAGGTCGCAGTAAAGCGCGATGGCGCGGGCGGCGTCGTCGTTGCCGGGGATGACATAGTCCACGCCCTTGGGCGAGCAGTTGGTGTCGACCACGGCGACCACCGGGATGCCCAGCTTCTTCGCCTCGGCGATGGCCAGGTCTTCCTTGTTCACGTCGATGACGAACAGCAGGTCGGGCAGGCCGCCCATCTCGCGGATGCCGCCCAGCGAGGCTTGCAGCTTGGCCTGCTCGCGCTCCATCTGCAGCCGTTCCTTCTTGGTCAGGCCCTCGGCGCCCGAACCCAGCGTCTCGTCAAGCGCCTTCAGGCGCTGGATCGACTGCGAGACGGTCTTCCAGTTGGTCAGCGTGCCGCCCAGCCAGCGGTGGTTCATGTAGAACTGTGCCGAACGCTCGGCCGCGTCGGCGACGGCTTTCTGCGCCTGGCGCTTGGTGCCGACGAACAGCACGCGGCCGCCCTTGGCGACGGTGTCGCGCACCACCTGCAGCGCCGCGTCCAGCATCGGCACGGTCTGGGTCAGGTCGACGATGTGGATGCCGTTGCGTTCACCATAGATGAACTCGGCCATGCGGGGGTTCCAGCGCTGGGTCTGGTGGCCGTAATGAACGCCAGCTTCAAGCAGCTGACGCATGGAGAATTCGGGAAGCGCCATGTCCATGTCCTTTCCGGTTTGCGCCTTGGCGGGGCTTTCAGGGGCTTGCCCCAACCGGTGGACCGTCGAAGGATGTCTCCCTCCGGGGCCCGACCCCGCCTGTGAAGTGCGCGCGAAATAGTCCTTTTCCGCCCGGAATGCAAGCCCCGGCGACAGGAAATGGGCCGGTTTCGCGGCAATTCGGGACAGATGGCCTTCCGCCCCGGCCGCGTCAACCGAAATTCAATCTTTCTGCGCGATCCTGCGCGAAACCGGCTGAATCGGAGGGGGCGGATGATCGCTGCGGAAGGAAAAGGACGGCCTGGCCCGGTCGCCTGGGGGCGGCGATGGCGCTGACGGTGCTGGTCCAGCATCCCCGCGGCGAATTGCGCGAAGCCGCCGTCGCTGCGTTGGAGGCGGCGGGGATGGCGGTGCAGCGATCCTGCGACGGCGCCGAGGGGCTGGCGCTGCTCAGGACCGCTTCCGTCGACGTGATCCTGACGGGGATCAACATGCGGCGGATCTGCGGTTTCGGCTTCATCGAGGCGGTGCGGCGCCAGGCCCGCCTGCGCGATATCCCGATCCTGGTCATGGCCGTTTCGGCCACGCCGCAGCTGAAGGCCCGCGCCCGCAATGCCGGGGCGGCGGGTTGGCTGCCCTATCCGCTCGACCCGGTGCGGCTGGTCGAGACGGTGCGCATGGTCGCCACCCCCGATGGCCGTCCCCCGTGACCGTGGCAAGGGCGCGCGGGCAAGCGGGGCAGCATCGGCCCTCGCCATGCGGCAGCGCGAACTGCCCCGCCCTCGGCTACGATGGTGGTGATTCCCCAAGGGCGAATGGCAAGTCAGCGACGCCTCGGGGCCATCCTTCCCAAGACCTGTCCCGCGGTAGAATGGATGCTGTCCCGGCCAGGCGAGGGTCGCCTTGCGTTCAGTAGCTGCCTATCGCAGGCTGTGCCCTGTGCCCTGTGCCCTGTGCCCTGTGCCCTGTGCCCTGTGCCCTGTGCCCTGTGCCCTGTGCCCTGTGCCCTGTGCCCTGCGGCATCGCGCGCCTGCGTCCCAGGCATTGGCCTCCCTCCGCGCCGCCTGGCCTTCGTCGAATCGGCGGGCAGGCACCGGGCGACAGACGGTCGGCTGCATCTGCACTCCTGGCTGTGCTGCGGCCTATCATCTTCCCGGCGCGGCGGACTCACTTGCCCGAAAGGCGCTGGTCGTTTAAACAGTCCGGGCGTCGCCCTCTTAGCTCAGCTGGCCAGAGCAACCGCCTTGTAAGCGGTAGGTCGTCCGTTCGAATCGGACAGGGGGCACGCGCAGCCGACGGCGACGAAAACCAAGCCAAGCCAAGCCGCGCCGGACGGGAAAATTCCCTGGCCGCTTTCCTCGCCCCGTTCACCCGACGCGACCAAGCCAAGCCATGCCGGGCCGCGGCAGCCGGCCTGCCGGGGATCCCGCGGAAACCCGGCCAGAAACGCAACGGCCGGATGCGCATCCCGCGCCCCGGCTTGCGATGGCCCGGCTTGCGATGCGCGATCACGCGGCCCAGGCAATGGCCTCCGGCCGGAATCCCGGCCGACCCGGCAAGTTCCATTCTTCCTTGTCCAAATATCCTCGGGGGGTCCGGGGGGCAGACAGACCCCCGGCCTTGGCGCAGATCACTCCATGAAGAAGGCAAACCGGATCACGAACAGCGCGGCGACGATCCAGGTCGCGGCATGCACCTCGCGCGCGCGGCCGGTCGCCAGCTTGATCGCGGCATAGCTCACGAAACCGAAGGCCAGGCCATTGGCGATGGAATAGGTGAAGGGCATCATCAGCGCCGTCAGCACGGCGGGCGCGCTTTCGGTGACGTCGCTCCACTGGATCTCCTCGAACTCGCGCACCATCAGGCAGGCGACGTAAAGCAGCGCCGGTCCGGTGGCATAGGCCGGGACCGAGCCTGCCAGCGGCGCAAAGAACACCGCCAGCAGGAACAGACCCGCCACGACCAGCGCGGTCAGCCCGGTGCGCCCGCCCGCCTGCACGCCCGAGGCGCTTTCGACATAGGCGGTGGTCGAGCTGGTGCCCAGCATCGAGCCGGCCAGGATCGCCGTCGAATCCGCCATCAGCGCCCGGCCCAGGTTCTTGTTGGTATGGGTCGGCCCCTCGGTCAGCAGGCCGGCGCGCTTGGCCACGCCGATCAGCGTGCCGGTGGCGTCGAAGACCTCGACCAGCACCATGACCAGGATCACGTGGAAGATGCCGACGGTCAGCGCCCCGGCGATGTCGAGTTGCATGAAGGTCGGCATGATCGAGGGCGGCATCGAGATCACCCCGGCAAAGGGGCTGGCGCCGATGGCGATCGAGACGACGGTGATGACCAGGATGCCGATCAGGATCGAGCCGCGCACCTTCAGCGCATCCAGCGCCGCGATGATGAAGAAGCCGGCGATGGCCAGCAGCGTGCCGGTCTGGGTCAGGTCGCCCAGGCCGACCAGCGTCGCCGGGTTGTCCACCACGATGCCCGAGTTCTTCAGCGCGATCAGCCCCAGGAACATGCCGATGCCGGCCGCGATGGCGCTGCGCATGGATGTGGGGATGCCCGCGATCAGCCAGCGCCGGATGCCCGTCACCGACAGGAACAGGAACACCAGGCCCGAGATGAACACCGCTCCCAGCGCCTGTTGCCAGGTGAACCCCAGCGCGCCGACCACGGTGAAGGCGAAAAAGGCGTTCAGCCCCATGCCGGGCGCCATGCCGATGGGCCAGTTGGCCCAAAGCGCCATGATCGCCGATCCCAGCGCCGCGGCCAGGCAGGTCGCGACGAAGACCGCGTTGCGATCCATGCCGGTCGAGGACAGGATCTCGGGGTTCACGAAGATGATGTAGGCCATCGTCAGGAAGGTGGTTATCCCCGCGATCACCTCGGTTCTGGCGCTGGTGCCATGGGCCGTCAGGCCGAAGCGCTTGTCGAGCACGGTTCCTTCCCCTGGACTGATGCTGGCGCCGCTGGCCGTCAGGCCGGATTGCTTGTCTGGCATGATTCCTCCCATTGGCGGTTTGCCCGCCATGCTGGCCAGATTATGCCCAGGCATCTTCAACGAGAATGCAGGGTCTGGCGACAGAGTTTCAACGGGACGTTAATAAACAGCCATTTTCAAGAAAAACTTGGCTCTGTTTATAGAAATTCTCGGGTTGCCTGCGGGGCCGGCAGGGTGATGAGTGCTAGTCAGCCAGAAATCAGGAAAGGAAGCAAGCGATGCGATACAGCCGCGACATGATCGGTTATGGCGAGCATACGCCCGATCCCAAATGGCCCGGCGATGCCCGGATCGCGGTGCAGATCGTCATCAACTACGAGGAAGGCGGCGAAAACAGCATCGAGCATGGCGACGCCGCCTCGGAAGCCTTCCTGTCCGAGATCATCGGCTGCCAGCCCTGGCCCGGCCAGCGCCACTGGAACATGGAATCGATCTATGACTATGGCGCGCGGGCGGGGTTCTGGCGGCTCCACCGGCTGCTCAGCGACGTGCCCGTGACCGTCTACGGCGTCGCGACCGCGCTGGAGCGCGCGCCCGAACAGGTCGCCGCCATGCAGGCCGCCGGCTGGGAGATCGCCACCCACGGCCTGAAATGGATCGACTACCGCGACATCCCGCGCGAGGTCGAGGCCGAGCATATCGCCCGCGCGGTCGAGCTGCACACCCGCGTCACCGGCGAGCGGCCGCGCGGCTTCTACCAGGGCCGCACCTCGATGAACACGGTGGCTCTGGGCTGCGAGGAGGGCGGATTCGAATACCTGGCCGACACCATCGCCGACGACCTGCCCTATTGGCATGTCCACGACGGCAAGCCGCAGCTGATGGTGCCCTATACGATGGACGCCAACGACATGCGCTTTTCCTCGGGCCAGGGCTTCGGCACCGGGGTCGAGTTCTTCGACTACCTGCGCGACAGCTTCGACGTGCTTTATGCCGAGGGAGAGGCCGGCGCGCCCAAGATGATGTCTATCGGCCTGCACTGCCGCCTCGCGGGCCGGCCGGGCCGGGCCATGGCGATCAAGCGCTTCCTCGACCATGCCCGCAGCCACGAGGGGGTCTGGTTCGCCACCCGGCTCGACATCGCGCGGCACTGGGCGCGGACGCATCCCTGGCAGCCCAGGCAGCGCCCCTCGCAGATGGACCGCGAGGCGTTCGTCGAGAAATTCGGCGGCATCTACGAGCATTCACCCTGGATCGCCGAGCGCGTCTGGGAGGGTGAGATGGGCGCGATCCACGACACCGCCGCCGGGCTTGCCGCGCGCATGGCGCAGGTCTTCCGCGCGGCCAGCGACGACGAGCGGCTGGGCGTGCTGCTGGCGCACCCGGACCTGGCCGGCAAGCTGGCCGCGGCCAAGCGCCTGACCGCCGACAGCACCGCCGAACAGGCCAGCGCCGGGCTCGACAGCCTGACCGATGCCGAGCGCGCCGAGTTCGACCGCCTGAACACGGCCTATGTGGAAAAGCACGGCTTCCCCTTCATCATCGCCGTGCGTGACCACGACAAGCCGGGGATCATGGCCGCCATGCGCCGGCGCCTCGACAACGACAGCGCGACCGAGCGCGCCGAGGCCGAGCGCCAGGTCAGCCGCATCGGCGCACTGCGCCTGCAGCAGATGCTGGGCGATGCCTGAGCCCCGGCCCCGCCCGCCGTTGGTCGCGGGCGGGGTTTGCCAGCCACGATCCGGGCCAGAGAGACCCCGGCGCAACGGAGACCTGACATGACCGCCAAGACCCCGACCTATGCCGGGCCTTTCGCCGGCCTGCCGCCGCAGACCGACCTGTCCACCGACACGGCCACCTTCACCGAGGCCTATGCCGTCATCCCCGCCAGCACGATGCGCGACATCGTCACCAGCTTCCTGCCGGGCTGGACGGGGATGCGGATGTGGATGATCGCCCGGCCGCTCTCGGGCTTTGCCGAGACCTTCAGCCAGTATATCGTCGAGCTGGCGCCGCAGGGCGGCTCGGACCGGCCCGAGGACGACGCGGGCGTGCAGGCCGCGATCTTCGTCACCGAGGGCGCGGTCACGCTGACCATCGACGGCAAGGCGCATGAACTGGTGCCCGGCGGCTTTGCCTATATCCCCGCCGGCATGGCCTGGTCGGTGCGCAATGGTGCCGAGACCTCGCGCTTCCACTGGTGGCGCAAGCGCTGGCAGGCGGTCGAGGGGCTGGAAAAGCCCGAGGTGATCGTCGCCAACGAGCGCGACATCGCCCCGATCCCGATGCCCGAGACCAATGACAGCTGGGCCACCACCCGCTTCATGGACCCGGCGGACATGCGCCACGACATGCATATCACCATCGTGACCTTCAAGCCGGGCGGCTCGATCCCCTTTGCCGAGACGCATGTGATGGAGCATGGGCTGTTCGTCATCGAGGGCAAGGCGGTCTATCGGCTGAACCGCGACTGGGTCGAGGTGGGCCCCGGCGATTTCATGTGGCTGCGCGCCTTTTGCCCGCAATGCTGCTATGCCGGCGGGCCGGGGAATTTCCGCTATCTGCTCTACAAGGACGTGAACCGGCACGCGCCGATCTGGAAGTAGGAGGGGGGCTCTGCCCCCAGCCGCTGCGCGGCTTCCCCCGGGGTATTTGGAAAACGGAGAAAGCCGGTCAGCGGGCGCGGCGGAAGGTCAGGTTGATGCGGGCGGCGCCGGTCAGCGGATGCTCGCCCGGCTTGAGCGTCAGGATGCCGTGCCAGTTCAGCCGCGCCGGACCGCCCCAGACCACCACGTCGCCGTGGGTCAGCGCGTGTTTCGCGACCGGGTCGCCGCGCCGGGGACCGCCGAACTGGAAGGTCGTGGGCAGGCCCAGCGAGACCGAGACGATGGGCGCGGCCATGTCGGCCTCGTCGCGGTCCTGGTGCAGGCCCATCTTGACCCCCGGCACGTAGCGGTTGACCAGGCAGGCATCGGGCCGGAAATCGGGGAAGCCCGCGCGCGCCGCGGCCTCTTGTGCCAACTGCCGGAAGCGCTGCGGCATCTCGGGCCAGGGCCGGCCGGTCAGCGGGTCCAGCGGCTCGTAGCGATAGCCGCGCCGGTCGCTGACCCAGCCGAGCGCGCCGCAATTCGTCATCTCGACGCCGATCATGCGCCCGCCGGGCGTCTGCATCTGCCGGAAGGGCGAGAGGCCGGCGATGCGCGCGACCTCTTCGACCATGGCTGGGCCGGGCGCGAAACCGCGCAGGATCATGGCGCCGGGGCCGAGGGGTTCGTCGCGGCGGGTTCCGAACAGGTCTGGTTCCATGCAGCCCTCCCACGGGATTGTCATGTGCTGCGGCTTGACCTGTGGCCATGGCGATGGCTTTCAGGTCGGGCCACAGGAAAGGATTCTTGCCATGCGCCGCCCCCTTGCCGCAATCGCCCTGACGCTGCTTTGCGTCCTGCCCCTGGCGCCGGTCGCGGCGCAGGACCGCAGCCCGGCCGAGGTCGCGGCGATCAAGCGGGCGGTGTTCGACGGTCCCGGCCTGCCGGTGATGGGCAATGCCGGGGGCGATGCGGTGCTGGTCGAGTTCTCGGACTACAATTGCGGCTTTTGCCGCAAGAGCGCGCCGGAGGTGGCGGCGCTGCTGCAATCGGATCCCGGCGTGAGGCTGGTGGTGCATGAGATCCCGATCTTCGGCGAGGGCTCGCGCTTTGCCGCCGAGGCGGCGCTGGCCGCCCAGCCGCAGGGCAAGTATCCCGAGTTCCACCGCGCGCTGATGGCGATGCGCGGCAAGGCCGAGAAGGCGTCGTTGCTGCGCGTCGCCCGCGAGGTCGGGCTGGACGTGGCGCGGCTGCAGCGCGACATGCAGGCGCCCGAGATCACCCGGCGGATCGAGGAATCGCTGGCGCTGGCCGACGAGATCGGGCTGGTCGGCACGCCCAGCTTCGTCGCCGGCGAGCGGGCGATCTTCGGCTATCTGGCCAAGGACGACCTGGCCGAGCTGGTGGCCGAGGCGCGCGCCGCGAAATAGCGCGCGCCTTTCGCGCTCAGGTGCGGATGTCGACGCCCAGGTGCTTGGCGACGGTGAAGATGTCCTTGTCGCCGCGGCCCGACAGGTTCACCACCATGATGTGGTCGCGCGGCAAGTCCGGCGCGATCTTGACGACATGGGCCAGCGCGTGGCTGGGTTCCAGCGCCGGGATGATGCCTTCGAGCCGGCAGAGGGTCTGGAAGGCCGCCAGCGCCTCGTCATCGGTCACGCTGACATATTCGGCCCGGCCCTGTTCCTTGAGCCAGGCATGTTCCGGGCCGATGCCGGGATAGTCGAGCCCGGCGCTGATCGAATGCCCTTCCAGGATCTGGCCCTCGTCGTCCTGCAGCAGATAGGTGCGGTTGCCGTGCAGCACGCCGGGGCGGCCGCCGGTCAGGCTGGCGCAATGCTGCATGCGCTCGTCCACGCCCTTGCCGCCGGCCTCGACGCCGATGATGCGGACCGAAGGATCGTCGAGGAAGGGGTGGAACAGCCCCATGGCGTTCGAGCCGCCGCCGATGGCCGCGACCACGCTGTCGGGCAGCCGCCCCTCGCCCTCCTGCTCGGCCAGTTGGCGGCGGGTCTCGCGGCCGATGATGCATTGGAAGTCGCGCACCATCGCGGGATAGGGATGCGGGCCGGCCACCGTGCCGATGCAGTAGAAGGTGTCGCGGACGTTCGTCACCCAGTCGCGCAGCGCGTCGTTCATCGCGTCCTTGAGCGTGCCGCGGCCCGAGGTGACGGGCACCACCTCGGCGCCCAGCAGCCGCATGCGGAAGACGTTCGGCGCCTGGCGCTCGACGTCATGCGCCCCCATGTAGACGATGCATTTCAGCCCGAAGCGGGCGCAGACCGTGGCCGTCGCCACGCCATGCTGGCCGGCGCCGGTCTCGGCGATGATGCGGGTCTTGCCCATGCGGCGCGCCAGCAGGATCTGGCCCAGCACGTTGTTGATCTTGTGGCTGCCGGTATGGTTCAGCTCTTCGCGCTTGAGGTAGATCTTCGCGCCGCCCAGCTCCTCGGTCAGGCGTGGGGCGAAATAGAGCGGGCTGGGGCGGCCCACGTAATGTTTCCAGAGATCGTCCATCTCGGCCCAGAAGGCGGGGTCGTCCTTGGCGCGGTCGTATTCCGCCTGGAGGTCGAGGATCAGCGGCATCAGCGTCTCGCTGACGAAGCGGCCGCCGAAGATGCCGAAGCGGCCCTGTTCGTCCGGGCCGGTCATGAAGCTGTTGATGAGGTCTTCGGCCATGGCTTTCCTCGCGCGCGGTCGGGTGGGTATTTGGGCAACAGAGAAGCCCCGTCAGAGGGATTTCTTATATCCGATATGGGAAGGGGTAAAGCCGAGCCTGTCGTAGAAGCGATGCGCCTCTGTGCGGCTGCGGTTGGTGGTGAATTGCAGGAGCGTGCAGCCGGCCGCGCGGGCGCGGGATTCGGCGTCGCGGATCAGCGCCGCGCCGATGCCCCGGCCGCGCAGGTCGGGGCGGACGCGCACGCCCTCGATCTGGGCGCGGCGGGCGGCGCGGAGCGACAGGCCGGAGATGACGGTGATCTGGTAGCAGGCGATCACCTCGCCGCCCAGCAGGCCGACGACCAGGTGGTTTGCGGCCTCGGCCTGCATGGCGTCCCAGGCGGCGAGATAGGGGGCGAGGTCGCCTGCCTCCCGCGCCTGGCCCAGCATGTCGTCGCGCAGGAGGGCCAGGACGGCGGCGACCTCGTCGCGCCGGGCCTCGCGGAAGGCGACGGCGGTCACAGGATCGGGGCCGTGGCGCGGGCGATGAAGCTGCGGATGCGCTGCGGATCCTTGATGCCCGGCGCGCTTTCGACCCCGGAGGAGACGTCGATGCCGGGGGCGCGGGTCAGGCGGATCGCCTCGGCCACGTTTTCGGGCGTCAGGCCGCCGGCCAGCAGCCAGGGCTTGAGGATCTGCCGCCCGGCCAGCAGCCGCCAGTCGAAGGCCAGGCCGTTGCCGCCGGGCAGGGGCGCGTCCTTGGGCGGTTTTGCGTCGATCAGCAGCATATCGGCCACCAGGCCGTAGTCCCAGAGCTGATCGAGATCCTGCGGATCGGCAATGCCCACCGCCTTCATCACCGGCAGGCCGCTGCGTGCCTTGACCTCGGCCACGCGGGCGGGCGTCTCGGCGCCGTGCAGCTGGATCAGGTCCAGGGGCACGCGGGCGAGGACCGCCTCCAGCGCCGCGTCGTCGGGATCGACGAAGAGCCCGACCTTGGCCACGCCCAGCGGCACCTGCGCGGCAAGCTCGGCCGCCGTCTCGGGCGTCACATGGCGGGGGGATTTCGGGAAGAAGACGAAGCCGACATAGCGCGCGCCGGCCTCGACGGCCGCGGCAAGGCCGGCGGCCTCGGTCAGGCCGCAGATCTTGACGGAGACGGCCATGGGATCAGCGCGGTGCCGGCAGGGTCGAGCCGGAGCCCGCCGGGACGGCCGGCTTGCGCCCCGATTCGTCCAGGATCGCCAGCACGTCGTCGCGCGGCGCGGCATGGGTGCGGCGCAGGTCGCCGACCTCGCGCTGCAGCTGCGCCAGGTCATGCGCGCGGCGGCTGGATTCGGCGCGCAGATGCGATTCGCGCAGCCATTCCCAGACCAGGCCGACCAGCACGCCGAAGACCATGGCCAGGAACAGCGCCACGAAGGCCGGCATGGTCAGCGACCAGCGCCCGCCGGCGAATTGCGCCAGCGCCTCGGGCACCAGGCTGACGGTGACGAGCTGGCGATTCGCCGCCGCCAGCAGCATCAGCACGATGGCCAGAATGACAAGGAAGAAGACCCGGATCGTGCGCATCGCCTGAACCCCGCAAAGATTGACGCCGGCAATCTGGCCTATTCGTCGAGGCCGTTCAACCGTTCGCGCAACAGCTTGCCGGTCTTGAAGAAGGGCACATGCTTTTCGTCCACGCTGACGGTCTCGCCGGTGCGGGGGTTGCGGCCCTGGCGCGCGTCGCGCTTTTTCACCGAGAAGGCGCCGAAGCCGCGCAGTTCCACCCGGTCGCCGCGCGCCATGGCGTCGATGATCTCTTCGAAAACGGTGTTCACGATCCGCTCGACATCGCGCTGGAACAGATGCGGGTTTTCCTCGGAGATTTTCTGGATCAGTTCGGATCGGATCATTGCGGTTCCTGAATCTGGTGTTCCAACAATTCCTGTCGCGCGATCATAGGGCTGGCGGCGCGGCATTCAACGACAGAACGCATGGCCGGCGGTTTGGTTGCCGCGCTTTTCAAGCCTTTATGGTTCAATCGGCGGAACTGCGCAACGAAAAGCGCCCCCGGCCGGAACCGGGGGCGCGAAGTTCAGCCGATCGCTGGCTCAGCCGCGGCCCTTGAGCGCGGCGCCCAGGATGTCGCCCAGCGAGGCGCCCGAATCCGAGCTGCCATACTGTTCCACGGCTTCCTTTTCCTCGGCGATCTCGCGCGCCTTGATCGACAGGCCCAGGCGGCGGGTCTTGGTGTCGATGTTGGTCACGCGGACGTCGACATGGTCGCCGACCTGGAAGCGCTCGGGGCGCTGGTCCTGGCGGTCGCGGGCCAGGTCGGAACGGCGGATGAAGCTCTTCATGCCGTTGTATTCGACCTCGATGCCGCCATCCTCGATCGCCGTCACGGTGACGGTGATGACCGAGCCGCGCTTGACGCCCTCGACGGCCTCGGCCATCGCGTCGTTTTCAAGCGCCTTGATCGACAGCGAGATGCGCTCCTTGTCGATGTCGACTTCCTGGACGACGGCTTTCACCACATCGCCCTTGCGGAAGTCCTGGATGGCTTCCTCGCCGCGGGTATCCCAGCTGATGTCCGACAGGTGGACCATGCCGTCGATGTCGCCTTCCAGGCCGACGAACAGACCGAATTCGGTGATGTTCTTGACTTCGCCCTCGATGACGGTGCCGACGGGATGGGTCTCGGCAAAGACTTCCCACGGGTTGCGCATGGTCTGTTTCAGACCCAGCGACACGCGGCGCTTGGCCTCGTCGATCTCCAGCACCATGACGTCGACTTCCTGCGAGGTCGAGACGATCTTGCCGGGGTGGACGTTCTTCTTGGTCCAGCTCATTTCCGAGACGTGGACCAGGCCCTCGACGCCGGCTTCCAGCTCCACGAAGGCGCCGTAGTCGGTGATGTTGGTCACGCGGCCGGTATGGACCGAGCCGATCGGGAACTTGTCGGCCACGGTATCCCACGGGTCGGCCTGAAGCTGCTTCATGCCCAGGCTGATGCGGTGGGTGTCCTTGTTGATCTTGACGACCTGGACCTTGACGGTCTCGCCGATCGACAGGATCTCGGACGGGTGGTTGACGCGGCGCCAGGCCATGTCGGTGACGTGCAGCAGGCCGTCAACACCGCCCAGATCGACGAAGGCGCCGTATTCGGTGATGTTCTTGACCACGCCCTCGACGGTCTGGCCTTCCGACAGGTTGGCGATGACCTCGGCGCGCTGCTCGGCGCGGCTCTCTTCCAGGATGGCGCGGCGCGACACGACGATATTGCCGCGGCGGCGATCCATCTTGAGGATCTGGAAGGGCTGCTTCAGGCCCATCAGCGGGCCGGCGTCGCGCACGGGGCGCACATCGACCTGCGAACCGGGCAGGAAGGCCACGGCGCCGCCCAGGTCGACGGTGAAGCCGCCCTTGACGCGGCCGAAGATGGCGCCTTCGACGCGCTCTTCCGCGGCATAGGCTTTCTCCAGGCGGTCCCAGGCCTCTTCGCGGCGGGCTTTCTCGCGCGAGATCGAGGCTTCGCCGCGGGCGTTCTCGACGCGGTCGAGATAGACCTCGACCTCATCGCCGACCGCGATGGCGGGGGCTTCGCCGGGGTTGGCGAATTCTTTCAGATCGACGCGGCCTTCCATCTTGTAGCCGACGTCGATGATGGCCTGGCCCGCCTCGATGGCGATGACCTTGCCCTTGACGACCGAGCCCTCTTCGGGCGTGTCGATGGCGAGGCTTTCGTTCAGGAGGGCCTCGAATTCCTCCATGGTCGCTTTAGCGCACATATAGATCCAGTTTCCTTTTCGATCATTGCTGGCCATGCGGTTGGCTCCGCCGGTCTCTTTGTAGATGCCGGGATAAGCGCAAAGGGTCGCGGCATGCGCCCGACCCTGTTGAAGCGGCCTGTTCTGGCCCCATCGCTTACCTTGACGGGCGGGATATAGCGCTCATCGGCCGTCCTGGCAAGCGCCGAGGCCCGGCAGATGCGCGCAAATCTCGCGCCCCAGCAGCGCCAGCAGGTCCGCGGCGGGCATCGGCCGGGCGCGCGGCGCCTGGGTTCCCGCCCATTGCGCCGCGTAGTCCGAACCCCCCGCCGCCGCATGAAGCCGCTTGGCCGCGTCGTAGGTGATGGGGTAATCCGGCAGCGGCGGGGCCTCGGGTGCCTCGCCAAGCGCGGTCAGCCGGTTGGCAAGCCCGCGCGCCGGACGGCCCGAAATGGCGCGGGTCATCACCGCATCGCCCGGCTGCGCCGCGGCCAGCCGGCTGCGATAGGCCTCATTGGCCGCCGATTCCGGGCAGGCGACGAAGGCGGTGCCCATCTGCACCGCCGCCGCCCCGGCGGCAAGGTGGCGCGCCGCATCGGCGCCGTCCATGATGCCCCCGGCCGCGATCACCGGCAGGCCCAGGTCCAGCAGCTCGGCCAGCAGCGCCGCGGTCGGCAGGCATTCGTCGGGGCCGTCGGGGTCGAAGATGCCGCGATGGCCGCCGGCCTCGTGGCCCTGGGCCACGATCAGGTCCAGCCCCGCGTCGCGGATCGCCCGCGCCTCGGCCCGCGAGGTCGCGGTCGCGGCCAGGGCCGCGCCCATGTCGCGCAGCGCGGCGATGTGTCCGGCGGGCGGCAGGCCGAAGTGAAAGCTGACCAGCGCCGGCCGCGCCGCCAGCACCGCGCGCAGCATGTCGTCATCGGCGACGAAGCTGCGATAGACCTCTGTGATGCGGGCCGGAGGCTCGACCCCGGCGCGGCGGAACTCGGGCGCCAGATAGTCGAGCCAGACCTTTTCGCGCGCGGCATCGGCCTGGGCGGGACGGTGGCAGAACAGGTTGACGCCATAGCGGTCCGAGCCCAGCCGCGCCCGCGTCTCGGCCATCATCGCGGCGGCCTGCGCGGCATTGGCGGCGCCCAGCCCCAGCGAGCCGAGCCCCCCGGCCAGGCTGACCTCGGCGGCAAGATGCGGCGTGGCGGTGCCGGCCATCGGCGCCTGGATCACCGGCACGCGCAGGTCGGTCAGCTGGAAACGCGGGCTCATGCGCCGGCCTCCCTGGCGCAGGCGATGGCCCGGGCCACGGCCTCGTCGATGGTCATTTCGCTGGTATCCAGCAGCAGCGCGTCATCGGCCGGCCGCATCGGCGCCACGGCGCGGGCGGCGTCGCGGGCGTCGCGCTCGCGCAGCTCGGCCAGGATCCGGGCCTCGTCGGCGCCCAGTTCCAGCGCACGGCGGCGGGCGCGGATCTCGTCGCTGGCGGTGACGTAGAGCTTCAGCTCGGCCTCGGGGCAGATCACCGTGCCGATGTCGCGCCCGTCCAGCACCGCGCCGGGCTGGCTGCGGGCGAAGCGGCGCTGGAACTCGACCAGCGCGGCGCGCACCTCGGGGATCGCGGCGACGCGGCTGGCGGCCTGCCCGGCCTCGGCGCTGCGCAGGTCGGGGCGGGCCAGATCCTCGGGGGCCAGCCCGCGGGCCGCGGCGATCGGATCGCCGCCCTTGGCGCCGACGGCGCGATAAAGCAGGCCGGTGTCGAGATGGGCAAAGCCGAAATGCCGGGCAAGCGCCCGCGCGATGGTGCCCTTGCCCGATGCAGCGGGTCCGTCGATGGCGATGGTGAAGGGCATGGGGCCTCGGGCTTTGGGGGGAGGGGCGCCCCCGGCATCGCCCGCATCGGGCCATGTGCCGGCCGGCCCGTCTTGGATCCGGGCTGCGACCTTGCAAGGGCCGCCAGGGCATCCGCCGGACGACCGCCCGTCCGCGTCTGGATCGTGCCGCCGGCTGCAGGCGTTGCACCCGGCGCCGTCCTGCGTTGCCTGCTGTCCGCGGCTTTGTCAATATCCGGGCCCGGCAAGGGCGTTGCCGGTCCAGCCCCCGCGCCGCGGCTCGCGCGGATCCCGGCCATGGCGACGGCTGGGCTGGGCGGGACATTTCCTCTGCCAGGCCCCGCAGCATTCGGCGGCAGGCGTCAAGCTCTGCGACCGGGATGAACGCGTCCGCGCGGTGCGCGCGGGCGATGCTGCCGGGCCCGCAGATGATCGCAGGGATGCCGGCCGCGTGGAACAGCCCCGCCTCGGTCCCGTAGCTGACCGAGCCCAGCGGCTCCTGCCCGGTCAGCCGCGCCAGCAGGCGGGACGGGTCGTCGCCTTGGGGCGGCGGCAGGGCGGGATAGCTGGAAAGCTCGGCAGAGCGGCACCGGCTTGAACGCGCCCTGGCCGGGTCGCTGCCGATGGCGGTGATCGCGCCGGAGGGGACGATGACGGGCTTTGCGCGGCTGGTGACGGATTACACCGTCTTCTCCTATCTGCGCGACGTCTTCGTGCTGCCCGACCACCGCGGCCGCGGGCGGGCCGGCTGGCTGGCGCGGGCGATCCGACCCACCCCGGGCTTGCCGGGGTCCAGACCTGGATGCTGGCCACGCGCGACGCCCATGCGGTCCATGAAAGGGCCGGATTCCGCCCGGTGCCGCATCCCGAATGCTACATGTCGGTGCCGAAACCATAACCCATGGCCATGCATGCCATGCCAGATCGAATTGACCCGGCCTGCCTTTGCCGTGGCAGGCTGCCGCGAAACGGCAAAAGGAAGTGGGCAATGGGCTATCGCATCGGGGTGGATGTCGGCGGCGGCGCGGGCGGCGGGCATCGTCCTGGCCTTCCTGCATGCCTGCCGCAACCCGGAAAACGAGCGCGCCGTCGCCGCATGCTTGCCGAGACGGCGCCCGAGAGGCCCGTTGCCCCCTCATCGGGCACCTGGCCGGTCCGCGGGTATGAGCGCACGATAACGGCGGTGATCTCGGACTATGTGCAGCCGCGCGTGGCGCATTGCCATGACCGCTTCGAGGCGGCGCTGGCCGGCAAGAGCGTTGCCGTTCCCGCCCATATCACCAAGTCGAACGGCGGCGTCAGGGGCATCGGCCAGGCGCGGGTCGAGCCCGTGCAGATGATCCTGTCGGGCACCGCCTCGGGGGTGATCGGCGCGGGCTGGCTGGGGAATGCGGCCTTCCGCGCGTCCCCAGCCTCGACATCGCAGACACCTCGGCGGATGTGGCGGTGATCTGGGACGGCCAGCCGCAATATGGCACGGGCGAGCTGATCGGCGACTTCCAGATCCATATCCCCTCGGTCGCGGTCAACTCGGTCGCCTCGGTGGATGCGCTTGGCGTGTGGCGGGCTGGAAAGCGCCGGCTCGACCCCCGGCCCGGCCTGCTATGGGCGCGGCGGGACGCGGCCCACCATCACCGACGCGATGGCGGCGCAGAACCTGATCGGCCATGGCGACCTGGGCTATGGCGCGGTGACGGCGGATCACGCGGCCGCCCGCGCGGCGATCCAGCCGCTGGCCGAGCGGCTGGGTGTCCCGGTCGAGGAGGTCGCCGGCCATATCGTCGATATTTCCGCGTTGTCCATGTATGCCGAGGTCTCGCGCTTCGGCATCGACCCGCCCGCGCTCTACCTGTTCGCCCTTGGCGGCGCGGGGGGAATGCTGGCCTGCTATCTCGCGCGCGAGCTGGACATGAAGGCCGAGATCATCCGCCGCTTCGGTCCAAGACCTTCCTGGACGGGGTCGGGCAGATCCTGGACCAGGCGCGAGGCGCAGGTCCGCCGCATCCTGGCGACTATCCCCGATGGCGACTATTTCTTTGCCGATTGAGCCGACGAGGACGCGCCCGACGGCCTGCCGGCCCGCATCGCCCTGACCCTGCGCATCCGCGGGGATGGGGTCGAGCTGGACTATACCGGCTCGGACCCGCAGCTGGGCTCGTTGCTGAACATGCCGACCGGCGGGCGGGAACGGCATCCGCTGGTCATGGCCGGGCTGACCCATGTGCTTTACACGCTGGACAATTCGCTGTGGCTGAACGCCGGCACGCTGCGATCTCCGCGGGCAGCGGCGCGGCGGGCTTCGGGCTGGAAGCGACACGGAAATTCGTCGGGAACGGCGTCCGCGTGGTCGTAGCCGACATCCAGGACGAGGCCGGCCGCGCCATCAAGGCTGAACTGCGCGGCAAGGTCCGCTTCATCCGCTGCGGCATGCGCCGCGAGGCCGGCATGCAGGCCGCCGTCGATCTGGCGGTGCCGGAGCTCGGCGGGCCCGACGTGATGTATCACAACCCCGGCACCATCGGCAGCGCCAAGGGCGTGGACGAGACCTCCGTCGAGGCATGGAACGCGGCGATGGAGATGCTGCAAACCGCGATCATGCTGGCGATCAAGGTGGCCGCCCCGGCGCTGAAGGCGCGCAAGGGCGCGATCATCCTGACCTCGGCGGCTGTGGGGGTGCGCCTATACCATCGCCAAGGCCTCGGTCTGCCAGATCGGCCGCCATGCGGCGCGGATGGCCGGGAGGCCAGGGCACGCGGGTCAACGTGATCGTGCCGGGTGCCGTCAAGTCGGCGCTGCGGGAAAAGCACCAGCTGGGGCAGGGCGTGCTGCAGGCCGGCAATTTGCCAGGATGCAGCCGCTGCCGATGACCGGCCATCCGCGCTGCATCGCCGACGCGGCTCTGGTCCTGGCCTCCGGCCTGTCGGACTTCGTCCGCGGCGTGGTGCGGCCGGTCGATGGCGGGCTGATGCTGCACCGCAATTCCCGTTTCTCGGCCGAGGGCTGAATGCGGCCGGCCCGCCGCCGCCGCTGGGGTCAGATGGCGGTCAGATGGCGGTATAGCCGCCATCGACCACCAGTTCCGCGCCGGTCATATAGGCGGAATCGTCGCTGGCCAGGAACAGGACGACCTTGGCCACGTCCTCGGGCGCGCCGGGGCGGCCAAGGGGAATCCTGGCCAGGACCGCCTCGACCACGGCGGGATCGTCGAAAAGATACTCGGATTGCGGCGTGCGGATCAGGCCGGGATGGACCGAGTTCACCCGGATGCCGCGCGCCGCGAAATCCACCGCGGCACATTTCGACAGCAGCCGGTTGGCGCCCTTCGAGGCGCCATAGCCGGGATGCAGGTTCGGAAAGCAGACCAGCCCGGCGATGGATGAGAAATTGACGATTGAACTGCCCGGCTTCATATGCGGCGTTACCGCCTTGATGCCCAGGAACTGGCTGTCCATGTTCAGCGCCATCATCCGGTTCAGCCCCTCCAGCGTGGCCTCTTCCCAGCTGATCGGCTCGCCCGGCAGGCCGGCATTGTTCACCAGGACGTCGATGCCGCCCCACAGCGCCAGCGCCCTTTCGACCGCCGCCTGCCATTGATCGGGCCGGGTCACGTCCAGCACCTGGCCCTGCGCCTCGCCGCCCCGGTCGCGGATGCCGGCGGCCACCGTTTCGGCGGCATCGCCGCGAATGTCGGTGACAAGGACATTCGCCCCCTCGTCGGCCAGAAGCCGGGCCGAGGCCGCGCCCATGCCGCTGCCGGCGCCGGTGATCAGGACCGTCTTGCCCTTTACCCTGTCCATTCCCCTCATCCTTTCCGTGTCGGCTGCTGTTGCGCCAGCAAAGCGCCGCAAGGGCGGCCGCTCAACACGGCATGCCAATGGATAGGGAAAGCCTATGGATGGCATAGGCGGTTTCCGTGCTACAGGACGGCCCTTTGCGCGCCATAGGCCGGGCACCGCTAGCCCGGCCGCGCCCAGGCCCTAGACTGCCCTTCGAGGGAGAAGGGGAGGCCGGATGAGCAGCTATGACTACATTGTGATTGGCTCTGGTTCGTCTGGGAGCGTGGTT
>NZ_VCBQ01000160.1:0-7398 GCF_006386455.1 Paracoccus sp. FO-3
TCTCAGATTAAAGGGCAACGCGACATCAGCCCGCGCAGCCAATAGGTGCCGGGCGCGGCATGGTCGCGCCCGGTATGGATTTCATAGCGCACCCTGAACCGGGTGCGTTCGGTGATCTGGTATTCGCCGGGGAACGTCATGCACATCAGTCCTTCACCGCGAAAATGACGGTCTCGCCTTCGACGGAATAGGGCACGGCCTCGGAAAGAAGCTGCTCGAACGCGCTTGCCGGAACGCTAGGAAAAGAGGTCGTGACAATGTTGAGAAGGGTCGGCCGATCATCCTCGAACGCATAGCCGTTGATCGCCCATGCGATGATGCCGGGCGTGTGGATAGCTGGCGAGGAACCTAAGCGATATTCAGCCATGTCTGGCCTCCTTGTGGTGATGCCCTATCCGGTCTGGTGCCGAAAATTGGGGCGGGGTTTCTGGCGAGGTCCGCTGCAAGCGGCCCTCTCCTGAAAGCCTGCCTCCCGGCGAGGGCAGGAGGGGGGCCCACGCAAGGTTGTTCGTAGGGGAGAAGGGGAGGGGGATCACCCGGCCTGCACGAAGCCGGAGGCGCAGGAAGGCCGGGGAAACCCCTTCGCCCCGTCAAGCGAACAGCCTTGCGTGGGGGAACCGGCGGTTCCCCTGCCGCTCATGGTGGCGTTCGGCTTGTCCGAACCCCCATGAGCCGACGATAGATCAGGCCGCAAGCTGAAGGCGCAGCGTCGTCTTTTCACCGGCGCGAAGCGGGAAATGGGCGACGGCGAAACCGCAGTCGGCAAGAAAAGAGATGATCCCGGTCGCGGTCTTGAACTCTCTCACCTTGAACCCGCCCCGCGCGGCATCCATCCGGGCAGTCACCAGCATCTGAACATCGCCGGATGGATCGACACTCTTCATGACCCAAAGGCCGTGCCAGCTCGGCCCCTTTCGGAATGGCTGTTCACGGCATTCGATTTCGAGCTGGCCGCCATGTTCCAGGCTTTGCCGCAAGCCCTGCTCGCTGATGACATTCGGGGTAAGCTGGATCTTGTCGGCCACTGAAATTCCTCGTCTGCTGCGCATCAATATTATAGCATTGCAGACAGAAAGTGCATCACCGAATGGCGGATTCCTGCCACGGGGATGCACTGGCGATGAAAGGCATGGGGGCTGTCTGCCCCCGCGCCTCGCGGCGCTCCCCCGAGGATATTTTCAGGAAGATGAAAGAGGCTAAACCAGATCGCTCTTGATCGGGTCGGTTCGCCCTGCTGGCCGCCAGCCTGAATCGAAGAGGGTTATGCGCCCATAGCTCGGCCATGCGATTTTGAGGCGGGCAATACGGCGAAGTCGTGTCGCCTGCTCGGTGATGAGCTGTGCCACGTCGCTAACCGATGCGCCTTCTCGAAGGATATACCATTCCCGATTGCGGGTCCGGTCTCGTCCGGCCAGACGCCCGATCTTGGCGTGACAACGGGCTTCAAGAGCGAACGCATGGGGCATTTTCACGGTCTGGACAATGACCATTCTGCCTTGAACGCTGCGCGAAAGCTCTTTCCGCCGATCAACTGTCTTGCGCTGCGTGAAGCCGATCTTGATGCGGCGGGGGTCTTCCTCGTCACAGGTCAGATAGACGGTCCCCCAAGCCACATTCCGCCTGAACCAGCGGATACGGGTAAAGCCCCGAGATCGACGGGCCATCAGGCCCGCTCCGGCTCGGGCGCGATACCGTAAGGGCGTGCGGGACCGTAGCGAATGCCGTCCTGTTCAAAGAAGCCCATGCTCCCGAGTAGCCATGCGCGGTGAAACTCGGTTCCGGCGATCAGGCGGCGCACCTGGCGCGGCATCGCCCGGCCAGAGTAGCCCGAGAGGTAAAGAAGCATGAACAGACGGTTCATGCTTCTTCTTCTTTCACGGACTGCCACATCAGGACTGCCAGAAAGATCGACAGGCCAAAGGTGATACCGAAAATCCAGCGGTTGTATTCCACGACCAGCGCCAGAAGCCACGGCAATTCTGCTCCGGTCAATGCAGCAATGACCGGCGGCGCAGTCGTGATAAAAGCCGCCATGATCGGAAGCATGGCGCAAAGCCGATAGCGTTCGGGGACAAAGACCAGAACCAGCAAAAGCACGAGGGCAAAAGTGGTAATCATGATAAACGGATATAATCCGGCATCTCATGGATCATCAGCAGGCAATCCAGCCCGGCTTTGGCCAGCGCCGGCACCATGTCCGCCGCCGCCGCCGTATTGACCAGGGCCGGTGTGCAAGGCGGCATGGCGGCGGCAAGCCCTGCCAGATCCCAGCCCTCTGCCATGATGAAAACCGGACCAGTGGCGCGGAATGTCTTCAGCAACGGCCCGGCATTGGCAAGGAGGAACACCGGATCAAAGCCGCGCGCCCGCAACGCCCGCGCCAGATCGAGTGTCAGGATCGGCACGCCCGCCTGCTGCGCATCATGGGCCACCAAAAGGATCGGCCGGGCCAGGCCGGCAATGGCCCGCGCCATTCCTTCGCGCGAGACCGCAGCATCCCGCGGCAGGACCCGGGGCAGGTGACCCAGAGCGGCCCCAGTGGCCACATAGTGGCGAAACGCATGCATCTGCCCCAGCGACAGGTAGCAGCGCCGGTAAAAGCCCGCATCGAATCCGGCCGAGGGCGAGCGCCCCTCACCATCACCGTGACGGAAGAAATGCAAAACAGCCCCGGCTCCCAAGCCGGCCAGATCGGGGTAGCTGGCACTATACTCTTCCGGCACGATCAGAGGATGGGGTTGCCGCAGCCGCCCCTGCGCGACGCGCGACAGAAAATCCTCGAAAGCGGTGCCGCCGCGCTTGTGCCAGTTCCTGTGGCGCTCTTTGTAAAAGCGCGTGGAAAAGTAAGGTGACGGGTCGAGGCCGAGAGCATCGCCCTGGCTTTGAAAATGCTGCCAGGCCGGTTCGGGCGCGAGATTTTGCCCGAGTTGCCGGCAATAATAATCGGTGTCGAAGAATTCAGCCGGCATCGTCCATTCCATAAGCTGCCGAAACACCATGAGCCGATCAGCCATCCGGCCACAAGCGGGATGAGGGCGGTGCGCCGGTGTCGGAACTGTGCATGTCTGAGCCGCGCAGAAAGCGGCGGCAAGATGAATCCAGGGCTGAAGCCAGGAACATAAACCGGATAAAGGCAAGTGGCGCCAGGCGGCGGTGCGGCCGCACAGAGTCAGGTCGCCCGGCAGCCGCAGAGTTTTCGCGCCGGGGCCGCGCATGGGATCGTTTTTCGATGTGGATCGCCTTGTTGCCAGTCTCCATCGGCAGGGTCGTCCAGATCGTGGCCGCCCGGAATAAGCAACCGGCCGGAACGGAGCCCGGGATCAGTTCCCCAACAGAGCTGCGCCAGCGATACCGCAGGCAACTGTCACAGGGGCGAAGCAGATGCGTATAAGGCTTCTTCCAGCGCCTCCTGATGCGCAGGATGGGCAATGCTGATCATCCGTCCTGCCCGCTCTCTCAGGCTCAGCCCGCGCAGATCGGCCACGCCAAATTCAGTGACGATCACCGGGCCATCGGCCCGCCCGATGCTGACGGGGCCGGAAAGGCGCGGCACGATCCGGCTTTGCCCCTTTGCGGTCGAGGGCAGAGCGACAATCGGCATCCCGCCTTTCGAGCGCGCCGCGCCACGCAGGAAATCCGCCAGCCCGCCGACCGCGCCCAGATACTGGCCGCCCGCGATTTCGCTGTTGATCTGCCCGGTCAGATCCACCTCGATAGCGGAATTGATCGCGGTGAAGCGGTGCTGCGCCGCAAGGATCCCGGGCGCGTGGGTATGGCTGGTCGGGCGCAGCACCAGTTCGGGATTGAGATGCGCGAAACTGCGCAGTTTTGCGCCACCGATCAGCACGCCGCAGGTGCTGATGCCAGTGTCCGAGGGTTTATGGGCATTGCTGACCGCGCCACTTTCGCAAAGCGCCGCCATGCCCTCGCCGAAACTGCCGGTATGGATGCCGAGATCGCGACGGTCCTGCAAGGCGGCCAGCACCAGATCGGGGATCTGCCCCACGCCGGTCTGCAAGGTCGCCTGATCGGGCACCAGATCCGCGACATGACGCGCAATCGCCAGCTCGGTCTCAGAGGCGCGGCCTCCCCCCGGCTCTGCCATCGGCTGATCCGAGGGGATCAGCAGGTCGAAATCGGCCGCCCGCAGATAGGGGCCGCCAAAGGTCCAGGGCGCGTCAGAGTTGACCTCGCCGATCACCACCCTTGCATGGGCCAGCGCATCGGAAAGATATTCCCGCGCCATGCCCAGCGAATAACGCCCCATGGCATCGGGCGGCGGCACCTGCAGGAACACGACGTCAATGCGCAGCGCCCCGCTGGCGAACATATCGGGCAGGTCGGAATAATGCACCGGCAGGATCTCAAGCACACCGGCTTTGGCAAGCGCGCGATTGGGGCCGGCGCCGGTATAGCTGCTGAGGCGGATATGGTCGGCGCAATCGGCCGTCAGATCGCCGCCAAGGCCGATGCCCAGGAAGACGCTGACGCCGCCAAGGCTTGCCCGCGCCTGCGCGAGGCGGCGGATCAGGCTGCGCGGCTCGGCACAGGACTGGCCCCAGAGGATGCGGTCCCCCGGGCGGATCAGATCCGACAGGTCGGGCATGGCGTTACTCCGACGCGGGCTTGCCGAAGACCGGCTCGCGGCGCTCGCGCAGGGCGGCGAGGCCCTCTTTCACCTCAGGACCGCTGAAGCCCAGCATTTCCAGCGCCAGCGAGGCATCCATCATCGGCCCGGCGCTGCGCATCCAGTTGTTCAGCGAATGCTTGGTCCAGCGGATCGCGGTCGGTGCCCCTTTGGCAAGGCGGCAGGCGATTTCCAGCGCGCGCTCCTGCAGCTCATCCGGCTCGGTCACCATCGACACAAGGCCGATCCGCTCGGCCTCTTCACCCGTCATCGGCTCACAGAGCAGCAAGTAATATTTCGCCTTGGCGATGCCGCAGAGGATCGGCCAGATAATCGCCGCATGATCCCCCGCCGCCACGCCCAGCCGTGTATGGCCATCGACGATTTTTGCGGTTTTCGAGGCGACCGAAATATCGGCCAGCAGCGCCGCAACCAGACCCGCGCCCACCGCCGGGCCCTGGATGGCCGAGACAATCGGCTTCTCGCAATCGAGGATATTGTGGACCAGCTCGCGCGCCTCATGCCAGACGCGGACGCGGGCCCGGAAATCCTCGCTCAGCTCTTCGACCAGGCTGAAATCGCCGCCCGCCGAAAAGGCCCGCCCCTCGGCACAAAGCAGAACCGAGCGGACCTCGGCGTCGCGGTGGATCTGGCGCCAGACATCGGCAATCTCCTGATGGCCGATCTTGTCCAGCGAGTTCAGCCGCTCGGGGTGGCAGAGCGTCAGGCGCAGCACGCCCTCATGCGGCATGTCGGCGCGAAAGGCGGTGTAATGGCTATAGGCTTGCATGGCGTTCCCTTACTGGCTGCGCAAAGCCGCGATCAGCGGCAGGGCTTCGGGATTGTCGAGCGATGACAGATCGCCGGTCTTCTCGCCGCTATAGGCCTGGCGGATCAGGCGGCGCATAATCTTGCCCGAGCGGGTCTTCGGCAGCTGGCTCACCATATGCACGATGCCGGGGCGGAAGGGTTTGCCCAGACGGTTCGCCACCAGATCCCCCACCGTTTTGCACAAAGCGCTCGCGTCGCCCGCGAAATCCGGCATCGGCAGCACGAAGACCACCAGCTTCTGGCCCTTATCGGCGTCAGCGATCCCGACCGCCGCCGCCTCGCTGATTTCCGGCATTTCCAGCACGACCTCTTCGACCTCGGCCGGGCCAAGGCGCTTGCCCGCGACCTTCAGCGTGTCATCCGAGCGCCCCATCATCATATAGGCGCCGTCCGCCGTGCGGATCGCCAGGTCGCCATGCAGCCAGGAACCCGGCAGGCTGGACCAGTAGCTGTCGAGATAGCGCGCATCATCCTGCCAGAAACTGGCGGTCATGCCGATAAAGGGCTCGCGGATGACGATCTCGCCCACCTCGCCCTCGACCGGCTGACCTGTGGGGTCGGTGATCTCCAGCGCGATTCCGGGCGAGACGGTGTTGAAGCCACCGGGCCGGATGGGCCGCACCTGAACCGAAGCCAGCAGCGCGCCGGATACTTCGGTGCCGCCGGTATAGTTGATCACCGGGCTGCCATTGGCCGCGAAAACATTCTGGAACCACTGGAAATGCTCGGCATCAATCACTTCTCCTGCCGTGATCAGCAGTTGCAGGCTGGAGCGGTCATGGGTCAGCGCCAGCGCCTCATTGGCCGCAAGCCCCCGGATCAGCGTCGGCGCCGAGCCGAAATGGGTGATCTTATGCGATTTGATCAGGCAGGAAAGCCGCGACCAGTCGGGGAAATCCGGCGCGCCGGAGTAAAGAACCAGGGTGGCGCCGCGCAAAAGCGCGGTGGACATCACCAGAGTGCCGGCGATCCAGCCCATATCGGCGGGCCAGCAGAACACATCGCCGGCTCCGAGGTTGAAATGCACCGCCGCGTCATGGGCGATGCGCAGCGGAAAGCCGCCATGGGTATGGACCGGCCCCTTGGGCTTGCCGGTGGTGCCCGAGGTATAGATCACCATGAAGGGATCCATCGGATCCATCACCTCGGCCGCGCGCCCGTCATCTTCCGATGCGGCCAGCTGATCCCAGGTCAGATCGCCCCCCGGAATGGTGACGCCCGGAGCGGTCTTCCAGATCACCGTTTCAATGCCCGGCAGCGCCGCGCGCACTTCGGCCACCACACGCTGCATGTCGACATATTTGCCGCGCCGCATAAAGCCGGTGGTGGCGATCAGCACCCGCACGCCCGCAGGTTCCAGCCGCGAGACCACCGCCTCGCAGCCAAAGCCCGAGAAAAGCGGCACCATGATCGCGCCGATCGAGGCGATGGCCAGCACGCTGACGGTCGCCTCGATCCCGTTATCGCACAGAAGGCCGACCCGGTCGCCCCGCGCGACGCCAGCCGCGCGCAGGCCATGGGCGAAGCGGCGCACCAGAACCGCCAGCTCTGCATAGGTCAGCCGCCGGATGGTGCCGTCTTCAGCCTCGTCGATCACCGCGATGCGGGAGGCGGAGTTCGGGTCTTCGGCGACGGCAAGGACGGTATTGACCCAGTTCAGCTGCCCGCCAGGCCACCAGCGGGGAAATTCCTTGCCCTTTGACAGATCGGCATAGGCGTCGGGCTCGCGGCTCCAGCGCAGGCCAAGCCAGGCGGCCGCACCGCGCCAATAGGCCGCCGGATCGGCAACAGAACTGGCCAGCAGACTGTCGTAATCCTCCAGATCCAGAGCCGCCGCCAGCTTCAGAACCTGGGCCCGTTCAAAATGCTGTCTCTGGGGCAGCCAGGGTATCATATCCATCATCCCTCCTTGGCCTGCATTCCCCAAGTGGCGTGTCGTT
>NZ_VCBQ01000161.1:0-7358 GCF_006386455.1 Paracoccus sp. FO-3
CGCGGCCGCGGTCGTCCGCAAGCTCGACCCCGCTGCCGCCCAGCAGCCCCGCGAGCATCGCCGAGCCGCGCGCCGCCTGGGTCGCGCGCATGCCGCCGCTTGCGGCAAAGGGCTGCGCCATCCGCCGCCCGTCGATGCGCAGCACCAGCGAGCCGGGCGAGCCGGCCATGCCCTCGACGGCGACCAGCCCCTCGCTGCCGCGCTGGCACATGTAGCTCAGCGCCAACCGCCCGGATTGCACGCGGGCGTAATGCGTCCTGCCGCCATCGGCCGTGCCATTGCGCCAGCCCGCGCCCTGGCTGGGTGGCTGGGCGGGCTGGCGGCTGGGTGCCGCCTGCTCGCATTGCTCGGCCACGCAGGCGTGATAGCGCGGGTTCGAGGCGGGGCCGAAGTGATAGAGGCAGGAGTTGACGCAAAGCTGCATCTGCTCGCCCTCGGCTTGCGCATGGGCCGGGGCAAGCGGGGCCAGCAGCAGCGCAAGCGCAAGGGCGCAGGGCCTGAGGGGGGCGGTGCGGGGCATCGGCTTCTCCTGCATGGGGTTCGGCTGCAAGTTTCGGCCCGAAGGCCGCTTCGGGGCAAGCGTTTTTCCGAACCGGCCGGTCCGCGTTAACGCGTTCCCGCAAAACCATTAACAACGCCCGGAGGCCGCGCTATAACCAAGGCGATCCAGCCCGAGGCCCGAGATGAACGCCCAACATGAGATGTCCCATGAAGAGATCACCCGCGCCAAGCTGGAGGTGCTGCGGCGCGAGCATCGGGATCTCGACGAGGCGATCGCCGCGCTGTCGAGCCAGAGCCTGACCCATTCGCTGACCCTGCAACGGCTGAAAAAGCAGAAGCTGGCGCTGAAGGACCGCATCGCCCGGCTCGAGGACGAGCTGACCCCCGACATCATCGCCTGATTGCATGATCCCGCCCGGCGCTGTAGGGCGGGGCGCAAAAGGGGGTCGAGCCATGGAAAAAGCCGCCGAAAAGCCCGCCGAAACACCCGCCGGGAAACCTGTCGGAATCATCATGGGCAGCCAGTCCGACTGGCCGACCATGCGCGAGGCCGCCGCCATCCTGGACGAATTGGGCATCGCCTACGAGGCGCGGATCGTTTCCGCCCATCGCACGCCGGACCGGCTGTGGGACTATGGCAAGACCGCGGTGGCGCGCGGGCTCAAGGTCATCATCGCCGGCGCCGGCGGGGCCGCGCATCTGCCGGGGATGATGGCCAGCAAGACGCGGGTGCCGGTGATCGGCGTGCCGGTGCAGACCAAGGCGCTGTCGGGCGTCGATTCGCTTTATTCCATCCTGCAGATGCCCAAGGGCTATCCGGTCGCCACCATGGCCATCGGCGCGGCGGGTGCCGCCAATGCCGGGCTGATGGCGGCCGGCATCCTGGCGGTGTCCGATCCCGATCTGGCCGTGCGGCTGGATGCCTGGCGCCAGGCGCTGTCCGATTCCATCCCCGAGGAGCCGAAGGATGAGTGAACTGAAACCCGGCGCCACCATCGGCATCCTGGGCGGGGGCCAGCTGGGCCGCATGCTCTCGGTCGCGGCCAGCCGGCTGGGCTATCGCTGCCATGTCTACGAGCCGGGCGCCGCGCCGGCGGGCGACGCGGCGCATCGTCTGACCACCGCGCCCTATGAGGACGAGGCCGCGTTGCGCGCCTTTGCCGAATCGGTCGACGTCATCACCTATGAATTCGAGAACGTGCCGACGGCGGCGCTGGACCTGCTGGAATCGCTGCGCCCGATCCGGCCGAACCGCCGCGCGCTGGCCGTGTCGCAGGACCGGCTGGCGGAAAAGGATTTCCTGGCCGGCATCGGCCTGCGCACCGCCCCCTATCGCAGCGTGGAGACCGAGGCCGACCTGCCCGAGGCGCTGGCGGCGCTGGGTGCGCCCGCGATCCTCAAGACCCGGCGGCTGGGCTATGACGGCAAGGGGCAGATCCGCTTTTCCGATGCGGGGCAGCGGGACTGGACCGGCGCGCCCTCGGTGCTGGAGGGCTTCGTGGATTTCTCGGCCGAGATCAGCGTCATCGTCGCGCGCGGCGCCGACGGGCAGGTCGCGGCCTATGATCCGGGGCTGAACGTCCATCGCGAGGGCATCCTGCGCACCACTACGGTGCCCTGCGGCCTTCCGGCCGGCCTCTTGACCGATGCGGTGCTGGTCGCGGGCCGCATCGTCAATGCGCTGGACTATATCGGCGTCATGGGGGTCGAACTGTTCGTGACCCGCGACGGGCTGGTGGTGAACGAGATCGCGCCGCGGGTGCATAACTCGGGGCATTGGACGCAGGCGGGCTGCGCCGTGGACCAGTTCGAGCAGCATATCCGCGCCGTGGCCGGCCTGCCGCTGGGCGACGGCCAGCGTTACGCCGATGTCGAGATGGAGAACCTGATCGGCGACGACGTGCTGCGCATCCCGGAACTGCTGAAGCAGCCGCGCGTGCAGCTTCATCTTTACGGCAAGGGCGAGGCGCGCCCCGGCCGCAAGATGGGGCATGTCAACCGGCTGCCGTAAAGGCGCCGGCCAGGCGGTCGAATTCCTCGCGATTGCCGGGAATGCCCAGGCGAATCCAGTGCGGATGCCAGGGAAAGATGCGGCTCCAGATGCCGGCGCGGGCCAGCAGGTCGCATGCGGCCGGCGCGTCGGGGGTGTCGTAGAGCCGGAACAGATGCGTGCCGCCGACCAACGGCCAATGCGGGGTGACGATCTGGTCCAGGTGCAGCGCGGCCTCGGACAGCCAGACCACGGTGTCGTCGATCCATGGCGCATCGGCCAGCGCCTGGGTGCCGATCTCCAGCGCCGGGCCGCTGACCGACCAGGGGCCGGCGCGCTCGGCCAAGCGGGCAAGCGTCTCGGGCGCGGCGATGGCAAAGCCCAGGCGCAGCCCGGCAAGGCCCCAGAACTTGCCGAAGCTGCGCAGCACGGTGACGTTATCGGGCCGCGAGCCCGCCACCGACAGGTCGGGACGGGGATCGGCAAAGCTTTCGTCCACCACCAGTTGCCCGATCGTCGCGGCGATGGCGGCGACCTGCGCGGGCAGGAATTCGCGCCCGTCCGGGTTGTTCGGGTTCACGATCACCGCCAGATCGGCGCCGGCCAGCGCGGCCGGGTCGGCGGGCTCGGCCACCTCCCAGCCGGCGGCGCGCAGGCTGGCGGCATGTTCGTTATAGGTCGGCGACAGCACCGCCGCGCGCCGCCCCGGCAGCACATGCGGCAAAAGCTGGATCGCCGCCGAGGCGCCGGCCAGCGGCAGGATCTGCTCTGGCGGGCAGCCGAATCGGACGGCGGCCGCGGCGCAAAGCCGGGCGGTATCGGCGGCCGTCGGCAGCGCGGTCAGGGCATGGGCCGAAAGCGGCCCCGCCGAACTTGCCGGGTTTGGCCAGGGCCGGCGGTTGATTCCCGTGGACAGGTCGATCCAGTCCGCCCGGCCGAAGCGGCTGGCCGCCTTGTCGATGTCGCCGCCGTGGTCGCGCATGGGCAATCCTCCCTGGCCGCCCTTGAACCTGCACGAAAGCCGGCGGTCAAGCGGCGGAGCCTGGCTGTCGCGATCCGGTAACGGAATTTTCGCTTTACACCCTCGTGGAACCGGCACACGATATGTTGTAGGCGCATCCCGGAAACTACGCCGGGTGTAGTCTGGGCCACCAAGGGTTGGGGTTTCGACCTTGCCCCGCTCTCAGACAGGCAGGGGGACAGGACATGGCACAGCTGGACTTCATCCATAGCGATGACATCCATCCCATCGACATCGTGGAAACCGTCGCGGCGCATCACGAATGGGATTTCGACCGTCTGGCCGAGGACCAGATCGCCATGGCGGTCGAGGGCCAATGGCGCACCTATTCCATCACGCTGGCCTGGTCGCCGCGCGAAGAGGTGCTGCGGCTGATCTGCACCTTCGACATGGACCCTCCGGCCGAGAAGCTGCCGGCGCTCTACGAGGTCCTGAACCTGGCCAACGACCAGGTCTGGGACGGCGGCTTCACCTTCTGGGGGCCGCAGAGGCTGATGGTCTGGCGCTATGGGCTGGTGCTTTCGGGCGACGCCATCGCCAGCCCCGAGCAGATCGACCAGATGATCGGCAATGCCATCCTGGCCTGCGAGCGTTTCTATCCTTGTTTCCAGCTGGCCTGCTGGGGCGACGCCACGCCCGAGGCCGCCATGGACATCGCCATGTCCGAGGCCTACGGTCGCGCCTGAATTCCCGCCTTTGCGCGGGCCAAGTCAGGGGGCAGGACATGGATTTCTCGGATCTGAATGCGCGCGGGCTGGTGCTGGTCGGCTGCGGCCGCATGGGCGGCGCGCTGCTGGACGGCTGGCTGAAGAACGGGCTGGCGGCGCGGGCGGTGCATGTGGTGGACCCCCAGCCGCGGGCGGAGCTGTCGGGTCTGGGTATTTGGATCAACGGAGAATTGCCCGAGGCGCCCGCCGTGCTGGTGATCGCCGTCAAGCCGCAGATGATGGCGGATGTGCTGCCGCGGCTGTCGGTCGGGGCGGGGACGCTGGTCATCTCGGTCGCGGCGGGGGTGACGCTGGGCGCCTATGAGGCGGCCTTTCCGGCGGCGCCGATCGTGCGCGCCATGCCGAACACGCCGGCGGCCATCGGCCAGGGCATCACCGCCGTCATCGGCAACGCCAGGGCCGGCGAGGCCGAGATGGCCTTGGCCGAGGCGCTGCTGTCCGCCGTCGGCCGCGTGGTGCGGCTGGAGGGCGAGGATCAGATGGATGCGGTGACGGCGCTTTCCGGCTCGGGGCCCGCCTATGTGTTTCACATGATCGAGGCCATGGCCGCGGCGGGCGCGGCCGAGGGGCTTTCGCCGGCGCTGGCGCTGGAACTGGCGCGGGCGACCGTGGCCGGGGCGGGCGCGCTGGCCGTGCATGAGGACGAGGATCCGGCCAGGCTGCGCGAGGCCGTGACCTCGCCCGGCGGGACCACGGCGGCGGGGCTTCGCGAGCTGATGGACCCCGAGACCGGCCTGCCGCCGCTGATGCGCCGCACCGTCGCCGCGGCAGCCGAGCGGGGGCGGGAGCTGGGCCGATGAGCGGCCAGATCGCCTGGGCGGATTTCGAAAAGGTCGAGATCCGCGTCGGCCGCATCACCCGTGCCGAGCCATTCCCCGAGGCGCGGCGCCCGGCCTTCAAGCTGTGGCTGGATTTCGGGCCCGAGATCGGCGCCCGCAAGAGTTCGGCCCAGATCACCCGGCATTATGCGCCCGAGGAACTGATCGGCCGGCAGGTGCTGGCGGTGGTGAATTTCCCGCCCCGTCAGATCGGCCCCTTCATGTCCGAGGTGCTGGTGCTGGGCCTGCCCGACGCCGATGGCGAGGTGGTGCTGATCGGTCCCGAACGCGAGGTGCCGGACGGGGGGAGGATGTATTGATGAAGCTTCTGGTGACGCGTCGCATGACGCAGGCGGCGGAACATGCGCTGTCAGCCCGGTTCGAGACCGAGATCCTGGACCGCCGGGACGGCTTGAGCGTCGAGGAGGCGGCGCAGGCCCTGGCCGATTACGACGCGATCATGCCGACCTTGGGCGACCGCTTCACCGCCGAGGCCTTCCAGGCCCGGCCGCGCTGCCGCCTGCTGGCGAATTTCGGCGCCGGCTACAATCATATCGACGTGGCGGCGGCCGCGGCGGCCGGCATCGCCGTGACCAACACCCCGGATGCCGTGACCGAGGCCACGGCGGACATCGCCCTGACCCTGATCCTGATGACCGCGCGCCGGGCGGGCGAGGGCGAGCGGCTGTTGCGCCGCGGCGCATGGACCGGCTGGGAGCCGACGCAGCTGCTGGGCCGCCATGTCACCGGCTGCACCGTCGGCATCATCGGCATGGGCCGCATCGGCAAGGCCATCGCCCGGCGCTGCCATTTCGGCTTCGGCATGGAGGTGCTGTTCCACAACCGCTCGGTGGTCTCGTCGCTGGACTTCCCGGCCCGGCAGGTGGCCGACCTGGACGAACTGCTGGCGCAGTCGGATTTCGCCGTCGTCGCCGTGCCGGGCGGGGCCGAGACCCGGCACATGATCGGCGCGCATGAGCTGGAGCGGCTGGGGCCGCGCTCATACCTGGTCAATATCGCCCGCGGCGACGTGGTCGAGGAGGCGGCGCTGGTCGAGGCCCTGGCGCAGGGCCGGATCGCCGGGGCCGGGCTCGACGTCTACGAGTTCGAGCCGAAGGTGGCGCCCGCGCTTTGCGCCATGGAGAACGTGACCCTGTTGCCGCATCTGGGCACCGCGGCCGAGGAGGTGCGCACCGCCATGGCGATGCGGGCGCTGAACAACCTGGTCGCCTTTGCCGAGGGGCAGGCGTTGCCCGACCGGGTGAACTGATGGCGCCAGGCGTGCGCGCCATGGTGCTGGTTCGCGCCGGCATCGCCGCNGGGCCATGGCCGGGGTGCTGGCCGATCCGCCGGGACCGGGCGGGCGCTGGCGGGTGATCGCCGTCGGCAAGGCCGCCCGCGCCATGACCCAGGCGGCGCTGCCGGGCGCCGAGGCGCTGGCGGTGACCAATGCCGGCAACGACGCGGCGCTGGCCGGGGCGCGGGTCATGCGTGCGGGCCATCCGCAGCCCGATGCCGATGGCGTGGCGGCGGCCGAGGCGGTGATCGCCCGGCTTTCCTCGGCCCGGCCGCAGGACCGGGTGCTGGCGCTGATCTCGGGCGGGGGCTCGGCCATGCTGCCGGCTTGACGCTGGCCGACAAGCAGGCGGTGAACCGGCTGCTCTTGGCCTCGGGCGCCGATATTGCGCAGGTCAACCTGATCCGGCAGGGGCTGTCGCGGCTGAAGGGCGGCGGCTGTCGCGGGCGCCGGTCGCGGCGCTGATCCTGTCCGACGTTCCGGGGGACGACCTGCAGGTGATCGCCTCGGGGCCGACGGTGGCGCCGGTCGGCACGCGGGCCGAGGCCGCCGACCTGGCGCGCAGGCTGGGCATCTGGGAGCGGTTGCCCGAGGTGGCGCGGGCGGTGCTGCGGCAGCCCGAGGACCGCCGCGCCCTGCCGCCGGCCCGCAACATCCTCATCGGCTCGAACGCGCTTTTGGTCGCGGCCATGGTCGCGGCCGGGGCCGATCCGGCGCCCTTGCCGCTTGCGGGCGACGTGCAGGATTGCGCGCGGGCGATCTGGGCCCTGGCGCCGGGGTTGCGGCCGGGCCAAGCGCTGGCCTTCGGCGGCGAGACCACGGTCAGGCTGGTCGGCGACGGCATGGGCGGGCGCAACCAGGAACTGGCCCTGCGGCTTGCGCTGCTGGCCGAGGCGCAGCCGGTGAATTTCGGCTGGGCCTTTGCCGCGGTCGGCAGCGACGGGCGCGACGGTCCGGGCGAGGCGGCGGGCGGGCTGGTCGGCGCCGGCACGCCGGCCGCGAT
>NZ_VCBQ01000162.1:0-7348 GCF_006386455.1 Paracoccus sp. FO-3
CGCCATCCGCGCCGCCAGGCTAAGCCCAGTCGAGGCGCTGGCCAGCCAATGAGGAATTGAACCACCAACCGATTTTGCCTTTGCACGCCTGCCATCCGGATCTCCGCGTTCTCGTCCGGTCAGCCAGCCAGAACCATGGGCGGCAAACACGACGAGGGACAGGGCAGTAAGAGGAGGAACAGCATGGTCCGGGATTTTTTGCAGCCTCTGCAGGCATGTGGGTGTGAGGAGAATGGCCCATGAGCGGTGATGAATCCTCAGGTCAGCGGATGACCGCCCGCAGCAGCGTTGCCCGCGTCGGGCGGCGGATATCGCTGCTGTCGCTGACGCAGGTTCTCGCGGTGGCCGAACACCTGAACTTCCGTCATGCGGCCGAGGCGCTCGGCATGAGCCAGTCCAGCCTCAGCACGCGGATCCGCAACCTGGAAGAAGAGATCGGTATCATCGTCTTCGAGCGCCGCCACAGGGGCGTGCGTCTGACGGAGGCCGGGCGGGCCTTCGTGGCCGAGATCGCCGCCGGTCTCGGCCAGATCGACCACGCCGTCACCGAAGGGCCGGTCGAGGAAGCGGTTCCCGCCGTCATCGGGGATCATGTCGATATCGCCCTGGTGGTCGGCGATCCGCGTGCCCCGCAATGCCACAGCCGGTTGCTCTGGTCGGAGCCGCTGGTGTTGATGCTCGGCGAGAGCCATCGGCTTGCCGGGAGGGATGAGATCTTCTGGCGCGATCTGGACGGCGAGACCTTTCTGATCAGGCACGGTGGGGCAGGGCCGCTGGTGCGGGACCATGCCGTGCGGCGGATGGCGGAACATGGAATAACCCTGCATTTTCGCCGCGTCGACGTGGAACGGGACACGCTCATGCAGATGGTCGCCCATGGCGAGGGCGTCACTTTTTCCGGCACCAGTCTGAAGGCCTCGGTATCGGAAGGTCTGATCTGGCGCCGGATCGCGGATGACGACGAGCCGGTGCGGCTCTACGCGCTCTGGTCGCCGCAGAACCGCAGCAAGACCCTGCGCGATCTGCTCGCCCTCGCCGGAAAGACGCGGGCACGTTATCGCCCCGAAGATCGGTGCGAGCCATAGAGGCAGGATGAATCAGCAACGACACCAGCAGTATTTTCGGACTGGACAGCGCCGGCCGTCGAATATCGGCAGTCTCATCAACCGGATCTACGAGAGTTCAGGTCCGGCGGGGAAGCTCCGCGGCAGGGCGCAGGATCTGGTCACCACATATCTGTATCACGCACGGGAGGCGGCAGCGCGTAACGACAGCGTCGCGATGGAAGCCTGTCTGCAATATGCCGAGCATTACCGGCGGATCATGAACGGGATCAGGGAGGAGAGTGAGGAACGCCACCGGCAAGCGGCCCGGGACATCTGATCGCCCGTCCGAGCCGGTTCTTTCAGGCGAAGCGACCGCTGGCCTGGATGTCCGCCTTCCCATCCCAGGCCGGAGCTGCGACGAATGGCCCGGATTCGGACAGCGATCTGCGTCATGGCGGAGGTGGTCATTACAGAGGCGGGGCGGTAAAACGAGGCATCCGATCCATCCAGCCGGCGGTTTGCGACGGGATCGCCGCTACCGCCAAGCCAGAGACCATATCGGCAGAGATTCTTGGCTGGTGGTTTTCGATGACTGAAACATGGCAGGATTGCGTGATCGCGGGCGGCGGGCCCGCGGGGATGATGGCGGGGCTTTTGCTGGCCCGCGCCGGGCTGCGCGTCACCGTGCTTGAACGGCACCCGGATTTCCTGCGCGACTTCCGCGGCGACACGATTCACCCCTCGACCCTGCAACTGATGGTGCAATTGGGTTGGCTGGACGAGTTTCTGGCCCTGCCGCATCAGAAGGCCGCCGACCTGCATGCCGAGATCGCCGGGCGGCAGGTCACCATCGCCGATTTCAGCCGCTTGCCGCTGGATTGCCGCTATATCGCCTTCATGCCGCAATGGGATTTCCTGAACTTTCTGGCCGCGAAGGCCGCCGGTCTGCGCGGTTTCACCCTGTTGATGGGCCATTGCGTCACCGGTCTGCTGCCGGGCGGCGGTGTCGCGTGGGAAAGCGATAGTGGCACGGGCGAAATCCGCGCGCCGTTGGTGATCGGCGCGGATGGGCGACATTCCGTGGTGCGTGCGCAGGCGGGGCTTGAGGTGATCGACTTCGGCTCGGCCGTGGACGTTCTGTGGCTGCGGCTGTCGCGCCTGCCCGACGATCCGGCCCCGGCGATGAGCCATGCCGGGCCGCAGCAGGGGCTGGTGCTGATCGACCGGGGCGATTTCTGGCAATGCGGCTATGTCATCCGCAAGGGCAGCTTCGACGACGTGAAGGCCGCTGGCCTGCCGGCCTTTCGTCAGGCGCTGGCTGCGCTGGCGCCTCTGCCCGCGGATCGGTTCGAGGAGATCGCCGATTGGGATCAGGTGCATCTGCTGTCGATCCGCATGGACCGCTTGCGGCGCTGGTGGGCGCCCGGCGTGCTGTGCATCGGTGATGCCGCCCATGCGATGTCGCCGGTCGGCGGCTTCGGCGTCAACCTTGCCATCCAGGATGCGGTGGCGGCGGCGAATATCCTCGCCCGCCCGCTGCGCGAGGGGCGGCTGCGCGATGCCGATCTGGCAAAGGTGCAGGCGCGGCGGATGTTCCCGACCCGCGCCACCCAAGGCTTGCAGCGGATGATGCGCCGCAAGCGCAACGCGAAGGGCAAGGCCGCGCCGCGCCCGCCGGGCTTCGTGCGCCTGATCGCCCGCTGGCCGGTGCTGTCGCGGCTGATGGGGCGGCTGATCGGTATGGGCTTCCGCCCCGAACGCATAAGGAAGGACCCGAGCCATGAGCCAGGCTGACGCCCGCCCCGTTTCTAACCGGCTCTTCGACCTCTTCCGGCTGGTCGCCGTAGTCGAGGGCGTGACGACGATCCTGCTGTTCCTAGTCGCGATGCCGGTGAAATACGCGCTGGACAATCCCGCGTGGGTGCAGGTGATGGGGCCGGTCCACGGCTATGCCTTCCTCGCCTATGTCGCGCTGATGATCGCCGCGCTGTGGGGGCGGGGGTGGAGCGTGACCGACTGGCTGCGCACCTTCGCCGCCTCGCTGTTCCCCTTCGGCACCTTCCTGAACGAGCCTTTCCTGAAGCGCCGACGGACCCGCGCATGACTCGTCCCGCGCGGCAATCGACTGCCCTGCGCTGGCTGTTCCTGGCGCTGGGGCTGTTCTTCACCGGGCTCGGCTTCGTGGGGGCCTTCCTGCCGGTGCTGCCGACGGTGCCCTTCCTGATCTTGGCAGCGGCCTGTTTCGCGCGATCCTCGCAGCGGCTGGAGAACTGGCTTCTGGCCCATCCGCGCTTTGGCCCGCTACTGCGCGACTGGCGCGAGCGCGGGGCGATCCCGATGCGGGCGAAATGGATGTCGCTGGGCGGCACCATGCTCGGATTCGGGCTCTTTCTTTGGGGCGGTCGTCCGGGCTGGCTGCTGATCGCACTCGTCGGCGGGCTGATGGGATTCGGGCTGGTCTATGTGTTCACAAGGCCGACGGCATGAAGGGCGAGCATTGCAGCCGGATGCCCGCTGCAACCCGTCCTTTTTGCCGCCGATAGTATCCGGCAGCCCTCCCGGGTGCGATTTCCGGTTGATATCCGTGGGGGCACCCATCCTCTGATCGGCTTCGTATCATTTGATGATCGGAGTCCCGATGCGCGGAGGACGAATCCTTTGGGGCCAAATCGCTGTCGTCTTCACCATCGTTCTGGTGATGACCTGGGCAGCGACGCAATGGGTTGCCTTCCGCCTCGGCTTTCAGCCGCAGCTTGGAGCGCCATGGTTCGAACTGGCGGGCCTGCCGATCTATCACCCGCCGGCCTTCTTCTGGTGGTGGTTTTCGTTCGACGCCTATGCGCCCGCGATCTTCGTGGAGGGTGGCATCATCGCCGTATCGGGTGGCTTCCTCGCAATCGTCGCCGCCATCTTCATGTCGATCATCCGGGCGCGGGAGGCCCGCAACGTCGTCACCTACGGATCAGCGCGATGGCGGAGGAAAAGGAAATCCGCAGCCCCGGCTTGCTCGGCCCCGATGGCGTGGTGCTCGGCCGTTACGACAGGGACTATCTGCGCCATGACGGTCCCGAGCATGTCCTATGCTTCGCCCCGACCCGCAGCGGCAAAGGCGTCGGGCTGGTGGTGCCGACGCTGCTGACATGGCCGGGAAGCTGCATCGTCCATGACATCAAGGGCGAGAACTGGACGCTGACAGCGGGCTTTCGCGCGAAGCATGGCCGAGTCCTGCTGTTCGATCCGACCAATGCCGGATCATCCGCCTACAACCCGCTGCTGGAGGTGAGACGGGGCGAGTGGGAGGTTCGGGACGTGCAGAACATTGCGGATATTCTGGTCGATCCCGAAGGCAGCCTCGACAAGCGCAACCATTGGGAAAAGACCAGCCATAGCCTGCTGGTCGGCGCGATCCTGCATGTTCTCTATGCGGAGAAGGACAAGGCCTTGGCGGGCGTCGCCAATTTCCTGTCCGACCCCCGCCGTCCGGTCGAGGCGACCTTGCGCGCCATGATGGATACGCCGCATCTTGGGCCGAGCGGCGTTCATCCCGTCATCGCGTCGTCGGCCCGCGAGCTGCTGAACAAAAGCGAGAACGAACGCAGCGGCGTGCTGTCCACCGCCATGTCCTTTCTCGGCCTCTACCGCGATCCCGTGGTGGCGCGGGTGACGGCACGATGCGACTGGCGCATTGCCGATCTGGTCGGCAGCCGCCAGCCTGTCACGCTCTATCTTGTCGTGCCGCCGTCCGACATCAACCGCACCAAGCCGCTCATCCGCCTGATCCTCAACCAGATCGGTAGGCGCTTAACCGAGGAATTGACCACCTCCGGCAAGCGCCATCGGCTGCTGTTGATGCTGGACGAGTTTCCGGCGCTCGGCCGGCTCGACTTCTTTGAATCGGCGCTCGCCTTCATGGCGGGGTATGGAATCAAAGGCTTCCTGATCGCGCAGAGCCTCAATCAGATCGAACGCGCCTACGGGCCGAACAACGCCATTCTCGACAATTGCCATGTGAGGGTGTCCTTTGCCACGAACGACGAAAGGACCGCGAAAAGGGTGAGCGACGCGCTCGGTACCGCGACCGAGCTGCGCGATTCCACCAACTATGCCGGGCACAGGCTGGCCCCGTGGCTCGGGCATCTCATGGTGTCGCGGCAGGAGACGGCCCGGCCGCTGCTCACGCCGGGCGAGATCATGCAGCTACCCCCCACCGATGAAATCGTGATGGTCGCGGGCACGCCGCCGATCCGTGCGACCAAGGCCCGCTATTTCGAGGATGCGCGATTTCAGGAACGCATCCTGACCCCGCCCGAATTGGTCGCCGCTCCGCTGGCGTCCAGCCCATCCGCCGATGATTGGTCCGGCCGCGTGGTCGCGGCGGAAAGCCGTTCCGCGACCGACGCCGCAGACGGAGCCGAGGGCGATCCGGCCAATGCCGGCATACGCCGCGAGCCGGAATTGCCCGAGCATGAGGAAATCGTCGCCCCGCCGCCATCGCCCGAACAGGAGTTCGAGTTTCTGGACGACGAGCCGGACGTTGACGCGGCCAAGGCCCGCACTATCCGACAGCGCATGAGGATGGTCGCACGGCAGGTGGCGATGAACCCGGATGACGGCATCGAGCTTTGAAGGACCGCCCATGACCACGCGCACCCGCATGAACGTCTATTTCGATCCTGAATTGTTGAAGCAGGTCGAAATGCTGGCGCTGCGCCGCAACGTGTCGAAATCCGCCATCGTCGAAGCCGCCGTCGCCTCCTTCCTTTCCGGTGACGCGGCGGATCGGCTGGAAGCGGCCATGTCGCGCCGCCTGGACAGGATCGGCCGTCAGATGGACATGCTCGACGAAGATCTCGCGGTGCTTGGCGAAACCGTCTCGCTGTTCGTCTATTTCTGGCTTGCCGCCACGCCTCCGCAGCCCGAAAGCGCCCAAGCCTCGGCCCGAGCCAAGGGGGCCGAGCGGTTCGAGGGATTCATGCAGACCCTCGGCAAGCGCCTGGCAACCGGCGACAGGTTCCTCAAGGAGCTGTCGCGCGATATGCCTGCATTCTCCACACAGGATGAGCCGTCGCGCGGAGCGAGCATCGACGACATCTTGAAAAACCCATCACGATAGGTTATCTGATCCCATGGTCACCATCCACCGCGCGCATGGGCTGCGCATCGTCATCTATACCGACGACCACGAGCCGGCGCATGTGCATGTGTTCGGCGACGGTCACGCCAAGATCAACCTGGCCGGACCCGAGGGCGGGCCGGAACTGGTCTGGGCGGAGGACATGAAGCGGAACGAGCTGCGGCGCGATGGCTGTCGTGACCGAACACAGGGACGCATTTCTGGCACGATGGAGAGAGATACATGGCTGACCTGACCGATGCCGCAATCGACGCCGCGCTGGAGCGGGGCCGCATGGCGCGCGCCAATGAGCCACGCGCCGCCGCCGCACGCTACGACCGGGCTTCAGGCCGGGTGATCGTCGATCTTGAGAACGGCTGCACCTTCGCCTTTCCGCCGCGTCTGGCGCAGGGGCTTGAGGGGGCAACGGACGACCAGCTTGCCGCTGTCGAAATCCTCGGTCGGGGCTATGGGCTGCATTGGGAGGAACTGGACGCCGATCTGTCCCTGCCGGGACTTATGGCGGGCATTTTCGGCACGAAGGCATGGATGGCCCGGCGTGCCGGACAGACCACCTCCGCCGCCAAGGCCGCCGCGGCCCGTGCGAACGGAGCCAAGGGCGGCCGTCCACGCAAGGCGATGCAGTAATAAGGATAATCCACATGCGGCTGTTCGTGCTCGGCGCGTCGGGAGGGGTCGGCTCCAGCCTGCTGGAACAGGCGGCGGCGCGCGGCCATCGCATCACGGCGCAGACCCGGACGGCGGGAAGGATCACCGAGACGGCGGCGGTGCGGGTGGCCATCGGCTCGCCGGTGAATCGGGCCTTTCTGGAGCGGCATATCGGCGGACAGGATGCCGTGGTTCAATGCCTCGGCATCGACGGCATCGGCCGGACCAGCCTGTTCTCCGACGCGACCGGGGCGCTGCTTCCGGTGATGAAGGCGGCCGGGGTGAACCGACTCGTCGCCGTCACGGGCGTTGGTGCTGGCGAGACGCACGGCCACGGTGGCTGGCTCTATAATCGCATCATCTTTCCGCTGTTTACCCGGAACCGCTATGCCGACAAGGACCGGCAGGAGGCCCTGATCGAGCAAAGCGATCTGGACTGGACGATCATCCGGCCAGCCCCGTTTGCGACGAAGGCCGTCCCGGGGTCATTGCAGGTGAGAATGGCGGTGCGAAATTAGTC